>NZ_FRAJ01000013.1 GCF_900142285.1 Caminicella sporogenes DSM 14501
ACCCACAACCTACCGGTTAACAGCCGGGTGCTCCACCATTGAGCTACTCTGGAATACCTAACCGGCAACGACCTACTCTCCCAGGCGGTCTCCCACCAAGTACCATCGGCGCTGAAGGGCTTAACTTCTGTGTTCGGTATGGGAACAGGTGTATCCCCTTCGCTATAGTCACCGGACATATAAACTAATTAATAATTAATAGTGAATAATTAATAAGTAAAAAAACAACAAATTATCAAACGATTTTATGTTCTTTTAATACCTATTCATTATTCATTATTAACTATTAATTGCTTTCGCTACTCTTTAGCGACATTTTATATTTTAACATTTTAAATCTAATTTGTCAAGAAAAACTTTAAACAATTTTTCAAGAAGTTCATTGTAAAATTAAATACAATAAATAACAAACAGTATAAAATTTCATTTGCTATGAAACCCTTAATAAATCAACTACTTTTGCTATCACTAACCAGGTGATATGTTAGCATATTTTTATTAATATGTCAATTACATTTTTTATTTTTTACAAAATCAATTAATCAGGCTAGGATCTATTATTAACTAGAACCTAGCCTGATTTCAATTATTATTTAACTTGTTCCATTCCTTTTTTAAATGCTTTTATATTTATATCTATAAACTTTTCTTTTACTGTCTTTTTAATTACTTCTTCCCAATCAATATCATCTAATCCAAGAGCTTTAACTAAAGCTCCTACCATAACAACATTCATTGTTCTAATGTTTCCTAACTCTTTAGCTATATCTGCTGCTTTAAATACTGTAACATCTGCTTTTTCTTTAAGTTCTTCTATAATACCTTCTGGATAGTTTGCTTTTCCAGCTAATATAGGTGCAGAAGGAATTTCAAAATCATTTATTACAACTTTACCGTTTATATTTAAGTATTCTATCCACTTTGCAGTTTCCATTTTTTCAAATGATACAAGTATATCTGCTTGTCCTTTACCTATAATAGGTGAATATACTTTTTTACCAAATCTTACCTGAGTAGTAACACTTCCACCACGCTGAGCCATACCATGAACTTCTGACATTTTTACATCATAACCTGCATTCATCAATCCAGTAGACAATATTTTACTTGCAAGAATTATACCCTGTCCTCCTACTCCTACTAATAATATGTTTTTTACATCTGACATATTATTCACCCACCTTTTCTATAGCATCAAATGGACATACTTGAAGGCATACTTCACAGCCCACACACATATGTTCATTTATTTTAGCTTTATCAGTAAACTCTATAGCAGGACATCCAACTTTTGTACAAAGTCTACATGATTTACACTTATCTTCTATTACTACACAAACAGTTTTTTCACTACCAAATTCCTCAATATCTTCTGGAGTCGGTTTTTTAAGAACACATGGCCATCTCGTAATTATAACTGAAGGTTCATCTAATGCAAGGGCGTCATCTAAAGCCTTATTAACTTCATCAAGATTTAATGGATTAACTGTTACAACATGCTTAATACCCATAGCTTTACACAACTCTGGTATGTTTATAATAGGAGCTTTATCTCCTTGCAAAGTATAACCAGTTCCCGGATTTTCTTGATGTCCAGTCATACCAGTAATTCTGTTATCCAATATAACAGTTATTGTGTTACTTCTGTTATAAGCTATATCTAATAAGCTAGTTACTCCTGTATGGAAGAATGTAGAATCACCTATAACCGCAACAACTCTTTTATCTATTCCATGTTTATTAAATACTACTTGAGCTCCATGACCTGTACTAATACTTGCACCCATACAAATACAAGTATCCATTGCATTTAAAGGCTCAGCAGAACCTAATGTATAACATCCAATATCTCCTGTTACCATAATGTTTTTCTTTTTACTTAATACATAAAAGAATCCTCTATGCGGACATCCAGCACACATTGTTGGTGGGCGACCAACTAATTTAGATTCATCAAATTTTATAGTTTCTCTTTCTTTTCCTAAAATAGCCTTTGCAATTATATCAGGATTTAATTCACCAACTCTAGGTATAACTTCTTTACCAATACATTTAATACCTGCTGCCTTAATTTGTTCTTCGATAAATGGTTCTAATTCTTCAATAACATAAAGAGTTTCAACTTGATTAGCAAACTCTCTAATCTTCTTCATTGGCAATGGGAAAGTAAAACCTAATTTAAGATATGAAGCTTTGTCTCCAAATACCTCTTTAGCATACTGATAAGCAACCCCAGAAGAAATAATTCCTATTTTTTTATCATTCCACTCAATTCTATTTAGTTCAGTTGTATTGCTAAATTCTTCTAATTGTTTTAATCTTTCTTCAAGCTTTACATGAAGTACTCTACCATTTGCAGGTGTAGCAACATACTTAGGGATATTCTTTTCATATTTTTTAATAGCTACTTCTTCTCTTTCTCCTAACTCAACTATTCCTTTGCTATGACAAATCCTAGTAGTCATTCTAAATAAAACAGGTGTATTAAACTTTTCACTAATTTCTAAAGCTATTTTGACAAAATCTTTACTTTCTTGACTATCACTCGGTTCAACCATTGCTATTTTAGCAAATTTAGCATAATTTCTATTATCTTGTTCATTTTGAGAACTATGCATTCCCGGGTCATCAGCTGATACTAATATAAGTCCTCCATTTACTCCAGTATAAGCATAAGTAAACAATGGGTCTGCCGCAACATTAACTCCAACATGCTTCATTGCAGCAAGTGCCCTAGCTCCTGCTATTGAAGCTCCAATTGCAACTTCTAAAGCAACTTTTTCATTTGGAGCCCATTCAGCATATATTTCTCCTTTATATGGTCCAATATTTTCTAAAATTTCAGTACTTGGTGTTCCCGGATAAGCTGAAGCAAATGTAACACCTGCTTCATAAGCTCCACGTGCCACAGCTTCATTACCTGTTAAAAATTTTTTCATACAATTTTGCCCCCTTTAAAATTAAATAACTTTATTTATATGCTGCTATAACACTTCCTAATGCTATTGAATTTAATTTTGCCTCATGGCTATCTGCACGAGAAACTAAAACTACTGGTGCTTTAGCTCCCATTATAATTCCAGCAGATTCTGCATTAGCCATATAAGTTAAAGATTTTCCTATTCCATTTCCAACTTCTATAGTTGGCACTAAAAGTATATCAGTATCTCCTGCAACTTTACTTTCAAAATTCTTAACTTCAGCTGCTTCTTTTGAAACTGCCAAATCAAAAGCTAAAGGACCTTCTACTAAAACATCACTGCCAAATTCACCATTTTTACCCATTTCTTGTAATTTATCGGCTTCAACAGTTGCAATCATCTTAGGACTAACCTTTTCTTTTGCAGCAAGACAAGCAACTTTAACTTTTTCAATACCCATTGCCTTTGCAACTTTAATAGCATTTTTTATAATCATAGCCTTTTCTTCTAAAGACGGAGCTATATTCATGCCTCCATCTGTTAAAAATAAAAGCTTATGATAAGATGGGACCTTATAAACCATAACATGACTTAAAAGGCTATCAGTTCTTAAACCTATCTCTTTATCCAAAACTGCTTTTAATAATATAGAAGTATCTATTAAACCTTTCATCACAAAATCAGCTTTTCCACTACTAACAAGCTCTACTGCTGTTCTAGCAGCATCATTCAAATCTTTTTTCTCAATTATTTCATATTTCTCAACATCTAAACTATGGTCACTTGCAATTTCTTTAATTTTTACAGCATCACCTACTAAAATAGGTTCTACAATACCCATCTTAGCAGCATTACATACTGCTGCTAAAACTTCTTCATCTTGAGCAGCCGCTACAGCTAATTTCATAGTTTTTTGCTCTTTAGCAGCATTAATTAATTCTTGAAAATTTTTTATCATACCACCACACCCTATTTATTTTTTTAAATTTCAAAATAATCAATACAAGTTATTTAAAAATTTTTAATAATATTTCAAAAAAATATTGAGTTTAAAAATATTTTACAATACTTTCTAAAGCTATTCAATATTTAATTCAAAAATATTTCAGAAAATTTCATGTCCATATTAATTTATTTTGTAATTTTTTCTAACTCTTTCATCCATGCTATTGTAATTTCATCTTGAGGATTTATTTTATAAGATTTCATAATATATTCCCTTGCTTTCTCATAATCTCCTTTTTCAATATAAGCTGAACCTAGATTGCATAATATATCAGGCAAATCGTTCTTTAAATTAACAGCTCTTTTAAAATATCTTATAGAATCATCTATTTTTCCTAAAGACATATAACATAATCCCATCTCATTCAGTATATCTACTTGACTCGGCTTTAAATTATGAGCTCTTTTAAAATAAGACAATGCTTTTTCATACTCTTTCAAATGTCTATATGCTAAACCTACAAAAAATAATAAATTCCACCATTCTGGATATTTTTCAGCTAAAGGCAAAAGTTTATCTAATGCCTCAAGCGGTCTACCATTAAGCACTAATGAATAACCTTCTTCATACTGAATTTTATAATTATTTTCTGATAATTTATTTAATATTTCCATTTCCTTTTCTTCGTCTATACCCTTTTCTATACAAGTTTTCCAAATTAGCTCTGCTTTTTTATACTGTTTTCTATTCATATAATGAAATCCTAAATGATAATATGCCAATGAAAAATCAGGATATTTTTCAATAATCACTTCAAAAACTTCTAAAGCTTCATCATAAAAATCATAATTCAAATCATTATTATCTTCCGTATCAAAAGCTAATTCTTCACAAACTCTTGCATAGTTATATAAAGCATTTATATCTTCCTTATCAATATATAACGAAGCTTTAAAACATATTAATGCATCTAATTTTTTATCATTTTGAGCATATTTAAATCCCTGCTCTAATATTTTAAATTTTATATTTTCATCAAAATTTAATAAAAATTCTTTGTAATCCTTATTATATTTAAAATCTTTATCTATACCTAACATGAATATCATACCTTGAATAATATCAAATAATGAAAATTTATCATTCTCTTCTTTTCCATTCACTTTACTTATCACTTTTTGTAAAGCTATAGGTAAAGAAATATCTTTACTCAATTTTAAATTTTTAGCTTTAAAATATTTATCTTCTTTAAGCTCTATAAAAACAATTTCATTTGCTCTTTTTCTTAAATATTTTTCTATTCGTGAAAACATCTAAGTAACCTCCCTATAAAATTTATATGGAACGGCAAAAACCGTTCCTCTACTTTAAAAATTACAGCGTCTTATGAAAAATCAAATCGTCAACATATCTTCCTGTCTTTTTATCATAATGATGCATGTATATACTACCTGCAAAAGTAAATCCACACGATAATATTGTATTTATCGAAGCCATATTATTACTGTATATATATGCTCTCACAACTTTTATCCCTTCTTGCCTAAGTACTTCTAATACATATTCAGTTAAATCTTTTGCAATACTATTTCCTCTAAAATTATAATCTACCGCCACAGTTATATTACATGCATGATTTTGATTACCTTTACCCCTTTTAGCTCTTAATACTGCTAGTATTACATCACCTTCAGCTGCAACATACACATACGTATTTGGATTTTTAAGCCATTCCTTTATCTCATCTATTGAAGCAATTTCAACAAATGAAACTTCTGCCCTTTCTTTACTTAAATTCGAAAACAAAGATATTACTTTAGGAATATCCTTCTCTTGAAGTTCCCTAAAAGTAATACTCACAAAAAATCCCCCTCCCTTAGAAATTTTATATATTCACCTTATAATATTTCGACTTTCCAAAATCCTTATTTTCTACATCATAATCAAACAAAAATACAGTTATAGATTTCTCTATTAAATTTTTTTCTCCTTGTAATTTAAAAATATCATATTTAAAAGGTTCAAAGTGCACTTTTTTAATAATTTTTTTTGCAGTCATACCTTTATACTTAGGCAAATACTTTTCAATATTTTGCTTATTTTGTAAAAATTCATGACATCTGTTTTTAAAATCATCTATTTCAACTTTATCAAATATTTCTAATAAATTACCTCCTCTTTTGTTCCTAATATAATCAAATTTCAATATTTCCCTGAAAAATTCCTCTTTATCAAAATTATTATTTTTATAAAAGTCTAAAAGTATTTCATAAAGTTTTTCTTTCTTATGTGAAATATGATGATAACCGTTGTTCTCCCAATATTTTGCTAATGATTCAAAAAATAAAGAAGGTCTTTTAAAATAATTATTTACAATAAAATTTATACTAAATTCAAAATCATGAGAATTATAATAAATCTCTACCATTTCTTCAATCATTTTCAAATTTAAAATTTCACTATAATTTATAAAATCATTTTGAAGCACTTCATATGGCGGTCTATCTTTATATATATATCCATACTTTTCTCTATTTAGTCTGATTCCAGAACCCTTTAACAATTTTAAAAAACCTAACTGCAATTTATCAGGCTTTAAATTATAAACTTCATCAAACGAATTTAAAAAAGACTTATAATTTTCATACGGAAGGCCTGCTATCAAATCTAAATGTAGATGAATGTTTCCAAAAGACTTAAGCCGTTCACAAGCTATTTTCAATTTATTAAAATTAACTGTTCTTTTTATTTCTTTTATAGTTTTGTGATTTGTACTTTGTACCCCTATTTCAAATTGAAACAGTCCTTTTCTAACATTTTTTAAAAAGTCTAATATTTCATTATCCAACAAACTAGCAGTTATTTCAAAATGAAAATTAATCTTTCCATTATCTATTTCATTTAAATATTTCATAATCTCCATACAATGTTTTTTATTTGCATTAAAAGTTCTATCAACAAATTTCACTTGTTTTACATTTGCATCAACAAAAAATTTAAGGTCTTTCTTTACTCTATCTATAGAAAAAAATCTTACTCCTCTTATTGTAGAAGATAAACAGTATTGGCAGTTAAAAGGACATCCTCTAGAACTTTCATAATAGATAATTCTATTTTCAAGACCCTTTAAATCATCATAGGGAAATGGGATATCATCTAAATTTTTTATTAAAGGTCTTTCCTCATTTACACAAATTCTGCCATTATTTCTATAAGCCAATCCTTTTATTTCACAAAGATTACCTCTACCCTTTACTAATAAATTTAACAATTCTTTAAACGTAACTTCCCCTTCACCGTATACTATAAAATCGATATAAGAATTATGTTCTAATACTTCATGGGAATCATAGCTTACTTCTGGTCCACCTAAAATTATCTTTATATCTTTATTAATTTTTTTTAGATTTTTAGCTATCTCAAGCGTTTCAGATATATTCCATATATAACACGAAAAGCATACTATATCATAATGTTTTTTGTATATCTCTGCAAGTATATAATCTAAATCGTTATTAATAGTATATTCTTCAATATACAAATTTTCAAAATCACTTTCACAATATTTCTTTAAATACCTTATAGCTAGTGAAGAATGTATAAATTTTGAATTTAATGTAGTCAGCAATATTTTCATTTGTTCACTTCTCCTATCAAACAATTTTATCTCTTGTTTTTATATATCAAAAATCATTAATAATTATAGCATAATAAATATTAAACTATACTATCAACAAAATGAAAACTTTTACTTTCTATAACCAAGTATGTGTAAAAATCTAATTTTTTTAAAGTTATAATTCGACAATCTATAATCTAATCTATCAATAGTATGAGCTGCAATAAAAATATTATATAAAGTCTTTGGAAAACCTATATCTACTATAATAGGCGTATGATTGAAAAAACCATCACCATCAAAATCAAGCTGCACTAAATCTCCTATTTGAACATCTTTTAAACTTACTTCTTTTGCAACAGGACCTCTGCCTTCATTATTTATTAAAAACTTATATAAATAATTTACACTTGTCCAAGCAGGTGCTCTATCATTCAAACTTCTATAATACCAACCATATTTACTATAATTCATTGGGCACCTACCTGCATACAGTACTTGAGAAGCAAAATTTGTACAATCTCCACCCATCTTATCGAAATTTGCAAATTTAGGATTTCTTTTAAAAGCCCATCTTCTTGCATAACTAACAGCATTTAATCTATCATAAGCAAATAATACAGTCATATAATACCACCTCATCAATATTTTTAAAATATATGTATGTAATCATAAAAAAAATATTATATTTTAACAATTGATAATTTTTTTAATTTTTATATGATATAATTATAATATAGATATTTTTTCCATAGGAGGAATGTAAATGGCAATTATGTCTTCACGTTTAATTAGACATCAATTTTGTATCGAAGAACTCAAAAAACTTGGAGCTAAAGTAATTTCCGTTCAAGGAATCATGATTTATGTAAAATTTAAAATAAAAAATACAAAACTTGAATATTTATACCATATAAACCCTGACAGTACTTATTTTTTAGAAAGAATTAAACCTTATGTTATGGCAGTAGGAAATTTTAATACAGAAGAAGATATAATTGATATAATTAAAATAGACCTTGAACAATTCAAAAACGCAATGAATAGTAAAAACTTTAAAGATTTTATTGAAGTAGACGATAAAATATCTAAATTAGTTCGATATTTTGAAGACTTATATCTTTATTACAATATCTCTAAAGAAGATTTAAAATTACTTAAAGATGAGGTAAATACTATTTTAAATACTATTATTGATATTAAAGACAGAAGTAAAAGAGTATATTATAAAAAAGAACCTGAAAGTTTTAAAAAAACATAAAGCAGTAGCCTGTCAGCTACTGCTTTATTACTACATTTTTTCTGGAGCTGCAACTCCTATAAGTTTTAATCCATTTTTTATAGTCTGCTTAACTGCTGCAACTAAAGCCAATCTAGCTTTTTGAAGTTCTTCATCATCTACTAGTATTTGAGTATCATGGTAAAATTTATTGAAAGCTTGAGCAACATCTATCACATATCTGGTAACAACTGAAGGTTCATATTTTCTTGCAGCATCTTCTACTACTTCTGGGAATTTATTAAGTATTCTAACAAGGTCCATGGTTTCTTTTTCTTGTAATAATTTATAGTTTACATTTTTATTATAATCAACATTAGATTTTCTTAATAAGCTTGAAGCCCTTGCATGAGTATACTGCACATAAGGACCTGATTCTCCGTCAAAATTAAGCGTTCTATCCCATGAAAATACATAATCTTTAATTCTATTGTTAGAAAGTTCCTGAAATACTACTGCACCAATACCTACTTGTTTTGCTATTTCATCTTTATCTTCTAAATTTGGATTCTTTTCACTAATAATTTCTTTAGTTTTCTCAACTGCTTTATTAAGTACATCTTCTAAAAATACTACTCTACCTTTCCTAGTTGACATAGTACCTTCTTCAAGACTTACCATACCAAAAGGAACATGAATACAATCTTTTGCCCAATCATATCCCATTAATTCTATTATTTTAATCCACTGTTTAAAATGAAGATTTTGCTGTGAACCCACTACATAAATATTTTTATAAAAATCATAATGTTCTTTTCTATATATTGCCGCAGCAATATCTCTCGTAATATACAGTGTTGAACCATCTTTTTTAGTAATCAAAGCAGGTGGCATACCATACTCTTCAAGGTCAACTATTTCTGCCCCCTGTGATTTTTTAAGTAAATTCTTTTCTCTCATAAGTTCAAGTACTCGAGGCATTTTATCTGAATAAAAACTTTCTCCTGCATATGAATCAAATTTGATACCAAGCATGTCATAAACTCTATTAAACTCTTTTAAACTAACATCTCTAATCCACTGCCAAAGCTCAGTAGCTTCATCATCTCCATCTTCAAGTTTTTTAAACCACATTCTTGCTTCATCTTCAAGTTCTGGATTTTTTTCAGCTTCTTCGTGGAATTTTACATATAGCTTAAGTAATTCTGGAATAGGATTTTCTTCAACTACTTCTCTATTTCCCCAAGCCTTTAAAGCAACTATCAATTTCCCAAATTGAGTACCATAATCTCCAAGATGATTAACTGCTATTGTATTGTATCCAAGAAATTTATAAATATTATTTAATGCACTGCCTATTACTGTACTTCTGATATGTCCAATATGAAAAGGCTTAGCAATATTTGGTGATGAAAATTCTACAACAACATTTTTACCTTTACCTAAATCTAAGCTGCCAAATTTATCACCCATTTTTAATATTTCTTCAATAACACTCCTAGCAAATATCTCTTTATCAACAGTAAAATTTATATATGCTCCAATTATTTCTATTTTTTCAAATAACTCATTTTCCCCAATAGATTCTACAATATCCTTCGCTATAAGATTTGGAGCTTTTTTAAAAATTTTAGCCAATTTAAAACACGGAAAAGCAAAATCTCCCATTTCTGACTTAGGTGGAATTTCAATCATATTTAATACTTCTTCACTATTTAACTCATCTACTTTTTCAGATAAAATATTTGCTATCTCTCTCTTAAAATCTATCATTTTTTTACCTCCCTATTCATTTCATTTATGTATTATTTATCTTATCATTAAAATAATTTTTTCAAATTATAAGCAAATAAAAACACCCGCCCCTTAATAGTAAGAGACGAGTTATTGCCCGCGTTACCACTCTTATTGATACATAAATGTATCCTCTCTATTCTCCGATAATGGGGAGAAAACCATTTAGCCTACTGTTATTTCAGCTAAAATCTCAAAGGTGCGCTTCAGTCAATACTGTATGTCAGGCTTCCACCGTCCCTGACTCGCTATAATACATGTAAAGACCTACTCTCCTTCTCATAGATACATAAATATTAAATTTGAAATATAATTTAACATAAATTACTGATTAAATCAAGTAGTTTAATTTATTTTTTAATACAAAACTTATCTACTTATCTGGAAACAATCCTTCTAAAAATGAAAGAGGCTTAGAAGTATCAAATCCATAATATTCTTTTAAAAATTCACCGTCTACCTTTATTTGAACAGTTTCATTTCCCGGAAGTACAACTAAAGAATTAACTATACTTCCTATAGTTATAGTAGCATCATTAGTTGACATTTTCTCTTTCAAAAATTCTTTTGAAAAATTAACTATTACATTTTTACCATCTCTTTCAACAGATATAACTTTTGTTCCCTTAGGTATAGGACTTACAAATTGTTCATCACCTTTATAATTTATCAACTCATCTAAAACAAACTCTTCCATAGTTTTATTTTTAAGCTTTTCATCATTTATATCAATCGAAAACATTTCATCATAGAGAAATGGCATGTTTTTCATTTTTAGATATAAAACATAGTCAATCTTATCACTTTTTGTATTTTCATCACTTACCTTAGTAGCTTGTTCATTATTTTCTTCTACAGCTTGTTCTAAATCTGTTCCACTAACTTCAGCTTCCTTTTTAGAACAGCCAACTGAAAGAGATAATATAAATAACGCTATCAATAAAATTGAAAATAATCTTTTCATACATTTGTCCCCCTTGCTTATTTTAATTTTAATTATTCTATATATTCCCTATAATTTTCTTCATTTAACACTTTTATTCCATTTTTTTTAAGTAAAGCTGTTGTAACTCCTACACCTTCTCTTAGCTTTCCGCTAAAACTGCCATCATAAATTTTAAAACTTGCACATGATGGACTTCTAGCCTTTAAAATAGCTTTTTTTATACCATACAGTTTAGCAATTTTAAGTGATTCATATGCTCCTTTTATAAAATAGTCTGTAACATCATCCCCTTTGAGATTTAATACTTTTTTCTTACCATCTAAAACATCATATCCATCTCCAGCAATTATTTCACTAGGTTTGCGTGGAGTTGGCAGCCCACCCAATTGTTCAGGACATACGATTATATATTTTTTATCTTTTAAAAATTTCTTCAAATCTTCATTATAATTATTTTTACCATTATATTTACAATCAATTCCCAACAAACAAGCACTAACTAATATCATCTTTACTTCTCCTTAAAATTTATTTTAATTCAACTATAGTTACTCCATCTCCTCCTTCACCATAAACGCCCTGTCTAAAAGACTTTACATGAGAATGAGTCTTTAAAAACTGATGTATACCTTTTCTAAGTGCACCTGTTCCTTTACCGTGAATAATACTCACTCTCTGCAATTTAGCCAAATAAGCATCATCTAAATACTTATCCAATATAATCCTTGCTTCTTCAAAAGTTTGTCCTCTTAAATCTATTTCACTTTTTACAGTCTGTGTTTTTGTTTTAAGAATAGTTCCTACATTTGTCTTTTCTATGCTGTCTCTATCTTCCTTAACTAATCTTAAATTTGAAATATTGACATTAATTTTCATAATTCCAATTTGTACTGTTAAGTCACCATCAGAATTCGGTTTGCTAATAACAGTACCCGTTTGATTTAAAGTTAATATTCTTACTGTATCTCCTACTCTTAAATCTTTAGGTGGTTCATCAGTATCAATATTTTCTATTCTAAATAGTGGTTCTTCTAAAGCATCTATACTGATTCTCATCTTCTTTCTCATTTCTTCAATCTTTCTATTTCTTTCTCTACCAACTTCCTTTGAAATATTTCTGAGTTCTTTTATTATCTCATCAGCTTCTTTTTTAGCATCTTTCAAAATTTTTCTAGCTTCTTCTTTAGCTTGTCTTATTTCTCTTTCTCTTTGCTTATTAAGTTTTTGTATTTTTTTCTCATATTCATTTTTAAGCCTTTGAACTTCAAGTCTCAATCTAATAGCTTCATCTCTATCTTTTTCAGCTAACTTTCTATTTTCTTCTATTGAAGATATTATTTCTTCAAATTCTATATCTTCTTTATTTATAAATTCTCTAGCTTTTTCTATTATATAATCACTTAATCCCAATCTCTTTGATATTTCAAGAGCATTTGACTTACCCGGTATTCCTATTAAAAGCTTATAAGTAGGACTTAAAGTTTCAACATCAAATTCAACTGAAGCATTTTCCATGCCATCTTTTATTAATGCAAATTGTTTAAGCTCGCTATAGTGAGTAGTAGCTATTGTCCTTACTCCTCTTTCATACAAATCAGTTAATATAGCCATAGCCAAAGCTGCACCTTCTGTCGGGTCTGTCCCTGCTCCTAACTCATCTAATATGACAAGGTCTTTTTCTGTAACATTATTCATTATTTCAATTATATTTTTCATGTGAGATGAAAATGTACTTAAACTCTGTTCTATGCTTTGTTCATCTCCTATATCCGCATACACTCCATCAAAAACAGATACTTCAGTACCATAATCAGCTGGTACATAAAGTCCAGATTGAGCCATAAGTACCATAAGTCCAACCATTTTTAGAGTAACAGTTTTACCACCTGTATTTGGACCTGTAATAATTAAACTAGTAAAGTTATCACCTAACCAAATACTATTTGGTACTACAACATTTTTATCTATTAAAGGATGTCGTCCATTTTTTATTTTTATATATCCTCTATTATTTAATTTGGGTTCTATGCCTTTCATTTCAAGTGCCAATTTACCTTTAGCAAAAATAAAATCAAGTTTAGTTAAAATTTCCTGATTTACTTTTATACCTTCAGACTTTTCGCCTATCAATCCTGTAATTTCAGTTAAAATTCTTTCTATTTCAGCTTGTTCTTTAAGTTTTAATTCTTTCAAATCATTATTCATCTCAACTATAGATAATGGTTCAATAAAAAGTGTAGCGCCACTTGATGACTGGTCGTGAACTAATCCAGGAACATTGACTCTATTTTCAGCTTTTACAGGAATTACATATCTTCCCTGTCTAATAGTTACAATAGACTCTTGTAGATATTTCTGCATGCTCGGAGAACTTATTATTAAATTTAACTTATTTTTTATAGCATTATTTTTATTTGCTATCTGCCTTCTTATATTTTTAAGAGTTACACTGGCATTATCTGATATTTCATCTTCCCCTAAAATTGCTTCATTTATTCTGTCTTCAATATGTTTATACGTATTTAAACTAGAAGCATAACTTTGTAAAATAGGAAAATTTCCATTATTTTCATTACCGCTTTTTATAAAATTTTTTAACATTCTGGCCGTTCTCAAAGTATCTGAAACCTCTAACAGTTGAGAAGGCGTAAGATATGAACCTATCTCTGCCATCTTTAAATGTCTTCTCAAATCATATATGGGTCCGATAGGCACACTTCCTCTTTGTATTATTAAATTAGCTGCTTCAGAAGTTTCACTTAGTAGCTCTCTAACCTCATTAAAATCAGTTGATGGTCTAAGTTTTTCTACCAAATTTTTAGCTAAATTTGATGTTACATGATTTTTAAGCATGTCCACTATTTTTTCATATTCTAATACTCTTAGACTACGCTCGTTCATTTTCACTCTCCTTACACACTTCTTTGTTTAAGCTTCAAGCCTTTAGCACAATTACTCTACGCCTCTAAAAAAATGTCCCTTAGTATAATCATTATTTGATTTATATTTTTCAATAAATTGTATTATTTCCTCGGAAATTATTTTTTTACCTTTTAAAACATCTTCTATCATTTTTTCATAAGCCTTAACAATATCTATTATTTCATTCTTTTTTTCATTTGTAAACTGTAATCTTATCAAACCTAAATCATTATCCAAAAGTTCTTTTATGTATTCAATTAAAAATAACTTCTTAGAATTAAGTATCTGAACTTTACAATTATTATCAGTTAATATCGGAAAGACATTTCCATATCTGTCCTTTAATCCAAATTTTTTATTCCTACATATATTGCATAATTTTTTTTCATTTTTTATAGCAGTTTTAATAGCACAATATTTCATAATCATCATGGGTAAATGTCCATAAACTAATACTTCACAATTTATATCAGCATTTTTTACAATATCTCTAATCTGAGCAAAAGTTAGTTCTAATGACAAAGTGCAGCATTTTACACCTAAATCGCTAATTTTCTTTAATGCCATATTATTAAATATATTAAAAGAAAAATCTGTATAAATATTTACATCTGTATTTCTTAATAAATTTAACTGTCCATGATTAGATACCAATATATGACCTGTTCTTTTTATGTTTTCTAAATTCTGTCTAATATAAGCCATTTCTCTATCATCTGTAATTCTACTTAAAGCCGGTACTATCAATTTATTATATTTTTCAGAAACTTTTATAGCTTCATCTATATCATATAAGTTTGAATAATAAATTAAATCTACATTACATTTTAAAACGGCTTCCAGCTGCTTTAAATTATTTACATATACTCTTAAACTTACTTTTCCTCCATTGCCTTGAATATTATTATTTTTACTATCTGATAATTCATTTATAATCAAATCCATATATTTTCTATTATTGCGTCTTTTTCTAGCATTATTTAACTTGTCAATAGCATTTCTTCTAACCTCATTAATTTCACTTATTGGAATTAATATATTATCATCTAACTCTACTTCTAATTTTTCAAAATAGTAAGGTGTTCCTCCCAATTTATTCATCTGTTTTATAATTCTTTCCTCTGTTAAAGGTTTATTAACAGCCTTTTCAACATACTTATCACCTACAAAATTTATATAATTGCCATCTGTATCCCATATATATACTTCTAATTTTTTACCTAATTTACATTTAATTGCCCCGTAAATAGGAACTTTTTTATTTTCAATTGCAAAACTCTTTCTAGCTCTTTCAAGAAGCTCTATATCTGCTGTTTTATAAATGATATTTTCAATATTCCCTTTGACTTTATAATCTATTTCAACTATTTGTCCAGCTTTTGCTTCATATATTATCTTATCTTTACTATATATTTTATTGACAATTATACCATCATCTTCACTGCTGGATTTTAACTTTATCTTTATTCCATCTCCTTTTCTTAAATCTTCAAATAACTTTATCTTCAGCTTATTACTCTTTTTGTTTATTTCAATTACTCTGCCAAGCTTAATTCCTCTATTTCCCGGTTTTTCAAAACTCATAATGTCTTTTCCATATTCTCCAAACAAATAACCTTTAGTAAATTTACGATTAAATATTTTTTCTAAATCTTTTCTCAAGCTTTCATTTACATTAATTTTACCTGTAGAAAGATATTCGTCTATGACTGCTTTGTAAGCATAAACTACTGTTGCAACATATTCTGGTCTTTTCATTCTTCCTTCTATTTTTAAAGAATTCACTCCTACATCTATAATTTCACCAACTTTTTCAATAGTATTTAAATCCCGCGAACTCAAAATATAATTGCCATTTATATTCGCCATTTCTTTATTACTTTCTAAATCTACCAATTTATATGGCAATCTGCACGGTTGAGCACACCTTCCTCTATTTCCACTTCTTCCACCGATAAGACTACTCATTAAACACTGACCTGAATAGCTAATGCATAATGCCCCATGAATAAAAACTTCTAATTCCACATCACTATTTTCTTTTATATATTTTATTTCTTTTAAATCCATTTCTCTAGGCAGAACTACTCTTTTAACTCCAAATTCTTTTAAAAGTTTTACTCCATCTAAATTATGTATAGTCATTTGGGTACTTGCATGAATTTCAAAATCTGGATAATTTTCTCTAATATATTTTAACACTCCCAAATCCTGAAGTATTACAGCATCTACATCTATGTTATATAAATAATTTATATATTTTTCAAATTCATAAAATTCATTGTTAGATATTAGAGTATTTACTGTTATATATGTCTTTACACCTCTTATATGACAGTACTCAACTGCTTTTTTCAGCTCATCATTTCCAAAATTGTTTGCATACTGTCTAGCTCCAAAATTTTTTCCACCTAAATATATCGCATCAGCACCATTTTGCACTGCAGCTATCATAGCTTCATAACTTCCAACTGGAGCTAATAGCTCAACTTTTTTCACTTTACCAACTCCTATTATTTAAAATAAAAAAACAAAAAAGTAGCAATATTATTATATCACTACTTTTACAGATATACGCTTACAAAACTCCTTTTATAAAAATTAATTATTACAAATTTAATTCTACTTTTATATCACTTTCTAAATATAAATACACCTTTTAAAATATTTATCATGAATTATCAAATGTTTCAATAAATTCTTGAAGCTCTTTCTTCGTTTGAACAAGTTTTACTTCAGTCATCATCAATTTATCTTTTAAATCTTCTATTATCTTATCTGATTTCTCTAACTTGCTATTTTTTATATTTATCTCGTAATTTAATCTGTTAATTTCCTCTTTTAAGTCAATATTTTCCTGTTCAAGTAAAGCCGAGCTTTCTTTTAGTTTCTCATAAGAACTATATATTTTTTCATACTCTTTATTTATTTTATTTACCTCTGTAGTAGTCGCTGCTAGCTGCTCTTTAATCTCCTCTAATTCAGCAATAGGTTTGTATGCTTTATCTTTTAATTCTTCATATTCTTTTAACAATTTAAAATATTCATCAGCAATATTTAAAGCCGTCAATACTGCAATCATTGCAGTACTTAACTTTTTATTTTTTTCTGCTATTTCAACCATTTTATCATCAACATAGTTAGATAATTTTTGAATGTATTCTCTACTTTCATCACTAACTATGGTATAATCCTGACCTAATATTTTAACTATAACTTTAATCTTTTCTCCCATGCACAACAACCCCTTTTTAATATGAGCAAATCTTAATTATATAATTCTTTGCCAAAATTAAATTTCCTTCTAAATACAAAAATTTAATTAGCTTATGAACAACATATATTATTTTACCACACTTTCAGCTAAATTTTTTAAAACTTTATTATCTGTTTCAAGTTTCATACTTAACTACAAGTTTTTAAGTTAAACAAAAATAGCCGTTAATTATTTTAAAATAATTAACGGCTATTTTTTTACCTCAACTTTGCATTTAATTTTTCCATCAATTCTTTTAATATCTTATCATATACCTTATTAACTTCCTCATCTGTTAAAGTTCTATCTAATGCTCTAAATGTTAATGAATAAGCCATACTCTTATATCCATCAGGAATTTGCTTCCCTCTATAAACATCAAATAATCTATATTTTTCTAGTATTTTTCCACCATTTTCCCTTATAATATCCTCTATATCTTTAGCATAAACTTCTTCTTTAACAACTAATGCCATATCCCTAGATGTAGAAGGATATTTTGGCAGTGGTTTATAAACTCTATCTAGCCTTGTCAACCCAAGTATCATATCAAAATCTATATCCGCAACATAAATTCTATTATCTATTCCGTAGTTTTCTATAACATCTGGATGAATCTCTCCTAAATTACCAAGTATATGATTTCCATAAACTATGGTAGCACACCTTCCCGGATGAAATGTCAAATGATTCTTTTCAGGAATAAACTCATAGTCTTTTATTCCCAGTCTTTCAAAAATTGTACATACTGCTCCCTTTAAATCAAAGAAATCTACATCATCTCCATACATTCCCATAGTCAATACTTTTTTCTCTATTGGAAGAGTTTTCACAGGCACTTCATGCGGTATAAACACTCTTCCTATTTCAAAAGCAAATGCCTGTTTAACATTTCTATTTATATTTTTCGTTAGCACTTCCATCATACTAGGAATAAGAGTTGTTCTCATAATACTGTATTCTTCTCCCAAAGGATTTATTAACTTAACAGTTCTCCTTAAAAAACTTTCTTCAGGAATTTTTATCATATCTAAACTCTTAGGTCCTACAAATGAATAAGTAGAAATTTCATTAAACCCTAGAGAATACAGTATATTTTTTGTATAACTTTCTATTTCTTGAGCATTAGTCTTTGCACCCCAAACTGCTCCCTTAGGAAGTGTAGAATTTATAATATCATATCCATATATTCTAGCTACTTCTTCTACAAAATCTATTTCCTGTTGTAAATCTTGTCTAAAAGTCGGTACTACTACTTCTAATACATTTTCTTTTTCTTTAACTTCTAATTCTAATCTACTCAATATATCAATCATTTCATCAGTTGATAATTTTATTCCAATCAAATTATTAACTCTTTCAGGTCTTACTTTAATACATTTTTTCTCAAGTTTATTTTCATAAATATCTATAACTCCTTTTATAACTTTCCCTGCATTTAATTCTTGTATTAGCTGACATACTCTATTTAAGGCTGTTTGTATAATATTCGGGTCAATTCCCTTTTCAAATCTCGATGAAGCTTCAGTTCTAAGTCCTATTCCTCTTGAAGTATTTCTAATACTTGTCTTATTGAAATTTGCACATTCCAATAAAATAGTTTTAGTACTTTCAGTTACCTCTGTATCTTCTCCACCCATAACTCCTGCTATTGCAACAGGTCTTTCGGAATCTGCTATTACAAGATGATTTTGATTTAACTTTCTCTCTACACCATCAAGAGTTTTAATAATTTCACCTTCTACAGCTCTTCTAACTAATATCTTTTTACCACACAGCTTATCTAAATCAAACGCATGTAGCGGTATTCCATATTCAAGCATTACATAATTTGTAATATCTACAATATTATTGATTGGTCTAACTCCTGCTTTCATTAATTTTAGTTGAAGCCACATAGGTGATGGAGCTATTTTTACATCTTTTATAGCTCTTACGGCATATCTTCTACATAAATCTTTATCTTTAACTTCTATGGAAATATAATCATTTATATCTTCAATTTCATTAACTATATTTATTGCTGGATATTTTAATTCTCTTTTAAAAGTAGCTGCTGTTTCTCTTGCCATACCTATCATGCTTAAACAATCTGGTCTGTTAGGCGTTATTTCAAATTCTATTATATAATCATTTAAATCTAAAGCCTTTTTAATATCCTGTCCTAGTACAAACTCACCATTTAATATAAATATTCCATTTTTAGATTCTTTTGGAACTACATTTTCTGTAAAACCTAATTCTTCTGCTGAACAAAGCATTCCATTAGATACTTCTCCACGAAGTTTCCCTTTTTTAATTTTGATACCACCCGGAAGTTTTGCTCCTACTAAAGCTACAGGTACTATATCTCCTTCTTTTATATTTTGAGCCCCAGTTACAATTTGAACTACATTTTCTCCAACATCTACTTTCGTAATAAGAAGTTTATCAGCATTAGGATGTTTTACTACTTCTACTATTTTGCCAACTACAACACCTTCAACTTCTCTAGCTGTCTTTAGAACACATTCAGTTTTTGAACCAGACATTACCAATCTTTCTTCTAATTCCTCTATTGAAATATCATCTATATTAACGTATTCTTTTAACCAATTTACAGGTACTAACATGACAGTCCTCCTTACTTTATTAAAACATATTGAAAATTTTCAAATTACAAAACTACTTTAAAATTGTTCTATAAATCTCATATCGTTATCAAAGAAATGTCTTATATCATCTATTTCAAGTTTAAGCATTGTAATTCTATCAAGTCCCATTCCAAATGCAAAACCACTATAAATTTCAGGGTCTATTCCACATTCCTTAAGAACATTAGGATGTACCATACCACACCCTAGTATTTCTATCCACCCACTTCCTTTACACATTCTACATCCTTTACCGCCACATTTAAAACAAGAAACATCTACCTCTGCACTCGGTTCTGTAAAAGGAAAATAATGAGGACGAAACTTTGTTTTAGTCCCTATTCCAAAAAGTCTCTTAGCAAATAAATCTAAAGTTCCCTTCAAATCTGTAAAAGTTATACCCTTATCTACAACTAATCCTTCTATTTGATGAAACATAGGTGAATGAGTAGCATCTATTTCATCAAAACGATAACATCTTCCAGGTGAAATTATTCGTATTGGCGGTTTTGTTTTCTGCATAACTCTTACCTGTACAGGTGATGTTTGAGTTCTAAGCAGTATATCTTCACTTATATAAAATGTATCTGACAAATCTCTAGACGGATGGTCTTTAGGTGCATTTAAGGCATCAAAATTATGATACACTGTCTCTATTTCTGGTCCCTCAGCTATTTTAAAACCCATTCCTATAAATATATTTTGTATTTCATCTAATACTAAAGTTAGAGGATGCTTATGCCCTACTTTATTTATTTTTCCCGGCATAGTAACATCAATTACTTCATTCTCAAGTTTAGCCTTTTTTTCCTTTTCTTTTATAACATTCTTATTAAATTCCAATTCTCTTTCTATTTCCTGTCTAACTTCATTTGCAAGTTTACCTATTACAGGTCTTTCTTCTTTAGAAAGTTTACCCATTTCTCTTAAAACAAGAGTTAACTTACCTTTTTTTCCTAAATATTTAATTCTAATCTGCTCTAATTCTTCCATAGTATTAACTGAAGATATTTCCCTTTTAGAATTTTCTAATATCTGCTGTAACTGCTCTTTCATTCTATAACTCCTTTCTCACTTATACTTTGTTTAAATTGCATGTTACAATTTTTTGTAACTCTTAACTTATAATTCTCAATATACTTGATTTTACTTTACTTAAACGTTATAACTTCTCATAAAAATATTTTAATTTCTAAACAAAAATTAAAAGCCCTCATCCTAAAAGGGACGAAGGCATTTTTCCGCGGTACCACCCTAATTGTTGAATAATCAACCACTCATTAAAATAACGGTTTTACCCGATAAAGCCTACTATTACTTCAGCTTTATAGCTCCAGAGTGAACTTTCAGATAAACCTGTGCTGGAAATGCTTTCAGCCAATGACATTTCCTCTCTGTAAGCTGTATTTATCCTACTTTTCTCCTTCACAGCCGATATATCTATATAAAATTTGCTTAATAACTCATCAATTCCTTATAAAGCAAATATGCATCCACATTACCAGTTAACATAAAAATTTTCCAGAAAATTTGACACATGTTGAACATAACTAGCAGCACCCCTTTTCACTGGTTTACTTTATATAAATTATAGCACAGCAAAAAAGGGTTTACAAGAATAAGATTATTTGAATTTTTAATTTTTAGAATTTTTGAAATTAAACTTTTGCCTAACTATTTCATACATAATAATCCCTGCTGCAACAGAAGCATTCAATGATTCTGCATTTCCTAACATTGGAATTTTTACTTTTATATTCGACTTTTCAATAAATTCTTTAGAAATACCGCTGCCTTCATTCCCTATAATAACAGCATTTTTCTTTTTATATACTACTTCATTATGATATTTTTCTGCACTTAATACAGTCGAAATAATGTCAATACCATTTGTTTTTAATTTATAAATAAGCTCATCAATATCATGGGCATATATTATAGGCATAGTAAATATTGAACCCATAGTAGCTCTAATAGTTTTACTATTGTAAATATCTACACAACCTTTTATCATAACTACTGCATCAAAACCTGCAGCATCTGCTGTCCTAATAATAGTTCCAACATTTCCCGGGTCCTGCAATCTATCTAAAATTGCTATTGAAATCTCATCTTTATCCATAAAATCTTCCAAATCATAAAACTTTTTCTTAACTATACCTATAATACCTTGAGAATTTTCTGTTGTTGAAATCTGCTTCATAATTTTACTGTCTATTTTAAATATATTAATATTCTTTTCAGATATAGTTTTTAAAATTTCAAAATCCTTCATATTTTCAGAATAATACACAGCTAAAAGCTCTACATTATTTTCAAGACTATGTCTTATTATTCTCAAACCTTCTATAATAAACTCACCATATTTATCTCTATATTTTTTTATCTGTAGTGACTTTATATGTTTCACATGCTTATTATTTGGTGAAGTTATTTCTAAGGTCAACAATAACACCTCTATCTTTTTTCTATTTTTCGCAAGTCATCATTATGTCCTATTACTACTAAAACATCACCTTGCATGATTACATCTGAAGCCCTAGGAGCTATATTTATATCTGCTCCATGTTTAATTGCCATTACATTTATACCATATTTTGACCTCATATTTATATCTATAAGGCTTTTTCCTATCCACTCATCTAAAGCTGCTATTTCAACTATACTGTAATCTGGAGCAAGTTCAATATAATCCATTATATTTGAGGATACTAAATTATGAGCAACTCTTACTCCCATTTCTCTCTCCGGAAATACTACTCTATCTGCTCCTATTTTATAAAGTACTTTAGCATGTAATTCATTCTGAGCTTTAGCTACAACATATTTAACTCCAATTTCTTTTACCATCAAAGTTATGAGTATTGAAGATTGAATATTTGACCCTATTGTTACGACTGCTACATCAAAATTTCTTATTCCCAATGCTTTAATGGAATTTTCATCGGTAGCATCTGCTTGAACTGCATGAGTTACATAATTTGCAATATTTTGTACAATTTCTTCACTCTTATCTATAGCTAAAACTTCATGTCCCATGTCAAATAATACTTTCGCGATACTTGAACCAAAACGTCCACATCCAATAACAGCAAATTGTTTTTTCATAAAATGCACCTCATTTTAACTATTACTCTCCACAAATCAACTTTAACATTTTAACATCAATAGTTTTTTATTTCTCTGAATATGAATATTAATTCAAGTCAAACACAATAATATGAAACTTTTTACATTAGTTTATTATACCACCTCAAACTATTTTTTAAAAGCACTAGAGAAAAATAAAATAGACTCTTTAAGAGTCTATTTTATTATGCATTTAACTTTGATTTAGCAACTTCAACTAACTGCTTGAAACCTTCACTATCGTGAATAGCCATTTCAGAAAGCATTTTTCTATTTATATTAACACCAGCAAGTTTTAAACCATTCATAAATCTGCTGTATGATAAACCATTCATTCTTGCAGCTGCATTAATTCTTGAAATCCAAAGCTTTCTAAAATCTCTTTTTCTCAATTTACGACCAATATATGCAAACCTTAATGACCTCATTACTGCTTCATTAGCAGGTCTAAAAAGTTTAGACTTAGCTCCATAGTAACCTTTTGCAAGCTTTAATATCTTTTTATGTTTCTTTTTAGCATTTACTGCTTTTTTTACTCTTGCCATTTATTCCAACCTCCTTTGCTTTTTACATTTTTTACAGATATGGAAGTAATGTTGCTATTCTCTTTTGATCTCCTTTAGACACAACATCTGATTGACGTAAATTTCTCTTTCTCTTAGAAGTCTTCTTAGTTAATATATGGCTTTTATAAGCCTTATATCTTTTTAACTTTCCACTTGCTGTTTTCTTAAATCTTTTTGCTGCCCCTCTGTGTGTTTTCATCTTAGGCATATATATTTCCTCCCTTCAACTTTTATGTGCTAATTTTTAGGCGAAATAAACATTACCATATTTCTACCTTCCATTTTAGGTTTTTTCTCCATAACACCAACTTCTTCAACTATAGAGAAAAATTTATTTAGAACATCTACTCCTAATTGAGTATGACCTAATTCTCTTCCTTTAAACCTCAATGTTACCTTAACTTTATCTCCATTTTTTAAGAATTTTATTGCTTTTTTAGCTTTAGTATTAAGGTCATGATCTTCAATGTTAAGACTTAATCTCACTTCTTTAACTGTTATAGTCTTCTGCTTCTTTCTAGCTTCTTTTTCCCTCTTAGCCTGTTCGTACTTGTACTTACCATAGTCCATCAACTTACATACTGGTGGATTAGCTCCAGGTGCTATCTTTACTAAATCAAGTTTCTTTTCTTCTGCTATCTTTAGTGCTTCCTTAGACGACATTATACCTATTTGTTCTCCATCAGGTCCGATAAGTCTTACCTCTCTGTCTCTGATTTGCTCATTAATTTCAACCTTTTTAATAGTTGTCCACCTCCTGATAAATATGAAAACATAAAAATAAAAGACGAATGTACAAACATTCGTCTCATAGCCATAAATCTTTATATAAAAAAACAATCTAAATAATTTCCACTAGGCTATATTAACCTTACAGACTTAGTCGTAAGGTGAGAAACGAAATGTTTCTACTTTGTTTTTACACTTATTTTTCATTTCCTCACTAAGTATAACATTCATAAATTAGTATGTCAATATTTTTTTCCAAAAGTTTTTTTCCATGCATGTAATCCTAAAGAAATTCCTATAACGCCATATGCTACAAACGCCCTAAAATATTCACCAATTTGAGCATCACCAAACAAGTTTTTACCTGCTTGTGGAGAAACAATAAATAATGTATGGAAAAGAATTATCCCAAGCAATCCCTGTCCCACAGTAGCTTTAGTAACTGATGCTCCACCTACAAGAAGTGCAGCAATTGAAAATAATCCTATTTGAACATGACTTCCATATGTATTTAAAGTTCCAATATTTTGCAAAAATATAATTTGTCCCCAAGCTGCCAATAAAGTTGAAATAGTTATAGCTAATATTCTAACTTTATCTACATTTATACCCGAAACTTCTGCTATATGCATATCCTGCCCTACAGTTCTAAAATCTTGTCCTAACTTAGTTTTAAGAATTACGTTATTAAACATGCATAACAAAAATATGACTATAGCAGTAACAACTGGCAACTTTAAATTTTTAAGCATTCTGATATTATTGTTTGGAATATATTGATTAAAAGAAACTAAAACAAAACTAAATACTATTACTACTACGCTTAATACTGCTATTACTATATATCTAATTTTACCTTTTTTATTTTCCTTTGCACTATTACTTTTAAATATTTTATATAGAGAATAAGCTAAAGCTATGATAAAACCAACTATTAATACATTAAATAATGGAAGTTTTAATAAATTATCTAGTGCATACATTATTCCATTATTTCTAGAAAGGTCAACAGTATTTCTTATTCCTATTCCTCTACTTAAAATTAATTCTGGATTTTTCATTGGTATTAATGTTCCTATAAGAAACAAGAATAAAAATTGATATAAACCATTTGCAAAAAAACCTGCAATCATACTTGCAATCATTTCCTGCCCTTTAGTTTTATTAAGCAGTTTTCCTGTCAAATTTCCAAATAATACAGCTATAGGTGTAGATAGTACAATACACAAAAGAAATCCCCATATGCCACCTATTTTCCAATGTGCTATTGCAATAATTGCTATTTGCCCCGCCATTGCTCCAATTGTAATACCAAAATTTAATCCCATACCTGCTAAAACGGGAATAATAAGCGAAAGAACTAAAAATGAATTTCTTGTAATTCTAGTAAGCAGTTCATTTATTATATAAAAAGGAGATAACTTTGAAATATATATCGCAATCATACATATAACAACAAATAATAGAGTAACACTGTGATTAATTAAGAACTTTTTTATTTTAAATGAATTATTTTTATCTTCTTTTAAAAATTCTAATTTATTTACATCAGCCATACTACTTTTCACCTCCTACTTGAGTAAGTGCATAAAGAATTATTCCATTTTGTACTATCATGCGGAGAACTTCTGATAAATTTCCTTCACTTACAACTGCATTTGCAACAGGAAGTGCAACAGTTAAAAGTCCCTGAAATAATAATACTCCTATAATTACATGAGATATTTTAGCTTTTTTAGCTGATGCACCGCCAATTAAAATTGCTGCTACTGCTGGAAAAGCCATATATAGCGGTGCTAAATACAATTGAAAAAATCCATAACTTTGAGCATAAACTAAGATTCCCACTGCTCCGAGTACATTAGAAAGTATTGTACCTATAATTCTCGTCTTATCTACATTTATGCCAGATGCCTGTGCAAACTTAGGATTATCTCCTGCCGCTCTAATTGCAATACCTAATTTGCTTCGAGTAAAAAGCCAAACTATAATACATGTACCAAAGAAAAATAATAAAAGTCCTGTTGGTATATATATGTGCCCTATTCTTATTCCCAACCAGTTATTAAGTATTTCTCCAAATGTTGTATCAAGTGAAATTGTAACCCTTAATCCCTTTCCTATCGGCCAAACCATTTCTCTGTGTTTGAATGGTAAAAATATCCACATCATACACATAAAAGAAACTATTGAAAACCCAGTATAAGTTGCAACTAACATCTCTGAACCTTTTATCTTGTTTAGTAACATTCCGTAAATTAATCCAGTTATTACAGCAAAGGGCAAAGAAATCAATATAGCAGCAATAAAAGCCCACATCCCTACAAATCCCATTTCTAGACTAATAAGTCCTCCAAGAAGCCCGCAAATTATTCCAAGAGGCAGAGCAAAATTTGGTCCTATTCCCGATTGAATTGCTGGCACCATAGCAAGAACTAAAATGCCAAACATTCCAAATCTACGAATCGTATCAGATACAAGCGTACTAATAGGTAATTTTATGATAAAAGAAACTATCCAAAGAAATAAGAAAAATAAACTTATAATTAATCTTGGAAGCCCTATTTTTTTTGTATATTGCTTTACCGTATCAGTCATTTAAATAGCCTCCTTATTATAAAGTTTATGATATTCTCCAGCCATCATTAAACCAAAATCTCTATCACTATCAGTCGGTTTTAAAATACCTTCTACTTTTCCTTCAGAAATAATCACTATTCTATCAGATATTGCTCTAAGCTCAGCAAGTTCACTTGAAGTCATAATTATAGTCATTCCAAATTCTTTATTCAATTTCACCAGTAAATCTAAAACTAACTTTTTAGCTCCTATATCAATTCCTCTAGTAGGTTCAGAAACAAATAATACTTCTGGCTCTAAAGTAAGAGCTCTAGCTAAACAAACTTTTTGCTGATTTCCTCCACTCAATCGCCTTGTAAGCTGCTCAGGTCCAGTACACCTTATATCTAATTCTTTAATCATTTTTAATGCATGATTTCTAATTTCTTTTTTATCTAATTGATTAAATATACCAAATCTTTTTAAAAATTTATTTTTTATCTGCATAGTAGTTACTACAATATTATGTTCGATAGAAGAATCTAAAAGTAATCCTACTCCTCTCCTATCTTCCGATACAAATGCTAAACCTCTTTTTAAAGCTTCATAAGTATCATTTAACTTTAATTTTTCCCCTTTTAAATATACCTCTCCCGAGGAAGGATAAAGTCCCATTATGCCATTAGCTATACCTATTTTCCCTTGCCCAGCTAATCCTCCTATTCCAAGTATTTCGCCCTTTTTAATTTCAAGATTAATCCCCTTAACTTCTTCACCGGGCATATCTACTTTTAAATTTTTTATAGACAATATAGTTTCTCTCTTTTCAAAATCTTCTCCATCTTCTCCACTTTTTGCAATAACTTCTACTTTTCTACCTACCATAAGTTCTGCTAACTCCAAAACATTCGTTTCTTCTTTCTTGCGAGTAGCAACTAGCTCTCCATCTCTGAGAATAGTAATACTATCAGCAGCTTTCATAACTTCATCAAGCCTGTGGGTAATAAACAAAATAGCTATTCCAGATGATGCTAGTTTTTTCATTGCCTTAATAAGATTATCTGCCTCACTTTCTGTAAGCACAGCAGTAGGTTCATCAAAAACTAAAAGTTTAACTCCTACTTTATCTATTTCTCTAGCAATTTCTACAAACTGCATATACCCTACAGGAAGTCCTGCTATCCTTGCCCACTCATCTATATCTATTCCAAGAGTATCTAAGGCTTTTCGAGCATCTTTCCCCATTTTTTTATAATCTAAAAATTTCAAACTATCTCTTTTAAAAATTCTTGATACCAAATTATCTTTGGTAATTTCTCTATTTAATTTTATATTTTCTGTCAATGTAAAACCGGGTATGAGCATAAACTCCTGATGAACCATACCAATTCCACATTCCATAGCTTCCTTTGGAGACTTTACTTCTCTTTTTTTTCCATCTATATAAACTTCTCCGCTAAACCCACCAGTTGAATGAATTACAGGCATACCAAATAAAATATTCATAAGCGTAGATTTTCCAGCACCATTTTCTCCTAACAGAGCATGTATTTCTCCCCTTTTAACAGATAAATTTACACCTTTTAAAACTTTATTACCAAAATATTCCTTATTTATATTTTTCATCTGCAGCATATACTTTTCCTGCATATAATCTCACCCGCCTTCAAAGTTTCATCAAAATGTAAGGCTGCCAAATAAAGGCAACCTTACACATATTCTTTATAAATAATCATTTATGATAATCTATTAAAAATCTAAAAAGTCTAATAGCACCATTAAATAATTATCATACTTATTACCATTTTCTTCAAGTGGAGTTAAGCTTATATCAGTTTTTGCATATTCTTTAAACTTGTCCTTAATAACATCTACATCTAATTTGCCATTAGTTTTTCCTTCTATATAAGCCTTAGCATATTCTGCTCCAGCTTCAATAAACATCATAGCAACTGGAACTGGCCATGTAGAAAATCTACCTGTTCCACCTTTTTCTGCAATTTTAGCTTTTATTTGTTCTATAGCATATTCAACGTCTCCTTTTTTATCTTCTGGTATTTCTATACCTAAAGCTGATGGAAATCCATGATATGGAGATGGACAGCAAGGTTGAGGATAAATAGCACCTTCTTCAAGACAAGCTGAAATTAATGGAACTTGCATAGCACAATTTGTACTGAAAAATGCTGTATCCTTTCCATATTTTTCAACCATTCTTGGCACATCTTCAAGTATGAACTGCTGAGCTCCTGATACACCAGCATCACCTGTTGGGTCTGGAGCAGTAGCATCAACAAATTTTATACCTAACTTTTCACAATTTTCTTTTAACAAATCTCTCCTTGCTGCTAAAAGCGGATATGACATATGTCTTGGAAATGAATAGTGCACAAGTACTTTAGCACCTTGTTTTTTAGCTTGTTTTGGAATAGTTTCTCCCATTGCTAATTCATTCATAGCAAATACAACATCTGCCACTGCAGCTATCTGACTAGGGTCTTCACCCGGAGTACCAGCAATAAATAAAATATCATCTCTTATTTCTCTAGCTTTTTTAATAGCTGCAACAGTTCCAGGAACAGCCTGAACTATAATTATAGCTTTTACATCTGGGTCTGATGCCATATTTAAAACATTTGCTATAGTTGTTTCCTGCTCATCCATAAACTTATCCGGATAAGTCATTAATATAACATGTTCTTTACCATATTTCTTTTGAACTCTCTGAGCTGCCCTATATTCCTCTTCATTCTGAGATACTGTGCCTGTCATAATGCCTATCTTCCAATTATTAGAAGTGTTTGAAGTTTGAGCTGACTGCTCATCTACTTTTTCTGCTTCATTTGAAGTATTATTATCCGACTCATTTGAAGCAGGTTGGCTACAACCAATTAAACCAAGTACCAAAGAAAGTATAAGCATTATTGACAATAATTTTTTTAACATTAATAAAATCCCCCTTTGTTTTATCTTTGTTATGTAACAAATTAATCTTTTTAAACAATTTAATATTAAATTTGTCCCTCCTTTCACATATTTTTTAAAAATTTATTATTAATAATATGTAAACAAGTATTGATTAATTCCTGAATTTTTATCAAAGAACTAACATTTTCGTTCTATTTTGACCTTAAATCACAATTAAATCTACTCAATTAATTTCTTTGTAAGTAAATAGATTCTACATTTATTAGAATTTTCCTTCTATTTTAATTTATTTTTATTTTTAAAATTTTTTATATATTAAAAAAATATTTTACCAACTATAATTTTATAAAATGTATATTTTAAATTTCTATATTTTAAAATAACTTTGGGAACACTATCTATGAAAATATTTTTAAACAAATCATATAAAATAAGGCAGGTGGTTATAAATTTGAAAAGAAAAACTATCTTTTTTATTATTTTTATTTCAATAATTGTCAATACAGTTATTATTGCTCTTTCAAATAGTAGTAATAACTTTTCAAATATCTTCAATAATACAAGTAAATATATTTTTATATTGTTTAACATTATTTTAATCATTTGTTTTTTTAGAATTAACAACTCTCCTCAATTAGCTACTGTAAACTTAAAAAATGAAAAAAATGAAAAAAGGCGTGAAGAAAACAGTAGTCCCAAAATAGGTTTTTCAGATGTAGCCGGTTTAGAAGAAGTAAAAGAAGAACTAGGTGAAATAATTGATTTTTTAAAAAATCCAGAAAAATATAAAGCTATGGGAGCAAAAATCCCTAAAGGTATACTGCTCTATGGCCCACCCGGAACTGGTAAAACCCTATTAGCTAAAGCTATAGCAGGAGAAACAAATTCAAAATTCATACATGCAAGCGGCTCTGAGTTCGTAGAAAAATACGTAGGAGTTGGTGCAAAAAGAGTAAGAACCCTTTTTGAAAAAGCTAGAAAAGAATCTCCTTCTGTTATTTTTATAGATGAAATTGATGCTATAGGTGCAAAGAGAAGTTTAGAAAGCAATAATGAAAAAGACCAAACTTTAAATCAATTATTAATTGAAATGGATGGATTCAACAATGACCAAACTATAATAGTAATCGGTGCTACAAATCGTATAGATATGCTTGATGAAGCATTACTGCGTCCGGGCAGATTTGATAGAAATATATATATTGGAAATCCAGATATTAATTCTAGAAAGGAAATCTTTAAAGTACATTTAAAAAACAAACCTATAAATCCTAATATAAATATAGAAGAACTTGCAAAAAAAACACACGGTATGTCAGGTGCTCATATTTCTAACATTGCAAATGAAGCTGCTATTTTAGCAGTTAGAAAAAATAAAAAAATTATTGATAAAGAAGATTTTGATGAAGCTATTGAAAAAGTCATAGGAGGACTTGAAAGAAAAAATTCTCATATCATTGATAAAGAAAAAAGAAGGGTTTCTTTTCATGAAGCCGGTCATGCTTTAATGGGAAAAATTTTAAATACAGATTTAATTACTAAAATCTCTATAATTCCAAGAAGTCAAGCACTTGGCTATGTAATGTATACTCCAGAAGAAGAAAGATTTTTAATCACTAAAGAAGAACTTTTTAACAAAATTAAAGTAATGCTCGCAGGAAGAGCAGCAGAAGAAGTAATATATGGAAATATATCAACTGGAGCTAAAGATGACCTTAAAAAAGCAAATCAATTAGCTTTTCAAATGGTTTGCGAATACGGAATGAGTAATCTAGAAAATAGATTTTTCGAACCAACACTTATAAAAACTTGCTACAATATAATAGATGAAGAAATAAACAAAATAATAAATTCCTGCTACAAAGATTCTTTTGAAATAATAAAATCTAAAAAAGATATTTTATGTAAAATAGCAGAATCTTTATATGAAAAAGAAAGTTTAACAGGAGAAGAATTGGAAAACATCTTAAAAGAACATGAAAATTCAAATAACCTATTAGTAAAAACATAAAAGTCGTCTAAATTTAATAGACGACTTTTATGTTTTTTAAATATTAGTTAAAACTCTATTTTTTATTTCTTCTACTATTTGATTAATAAAATCTTGTAAATTTTGACTTCCTAATTCACCTTTATCTCTTGAACGAACAGAAATTGTATTAGTTTCTTCTTCTTTATCTCCAATTATTATCATATAAGGTATTTTTTGTAGTTGTGCTTCACGTATCTTATAACCTATTTTTTCACTTCTACTATCAATTTCAACTTTTATATCATTTTCCTTCATTATGTCAGCAACTTTTTTTGCATATTCAACATGCCTGTCAGTAATAGGTAAAATCTTAACCTGAATAGGAGCAAGCCAAGTTGGAAATCTACCAGCAAAATGTTCAATTAGTATACCTATAAATCTCTCAATGCTTCCAAAAGCAACTCTATGAATTACTATAGGTCTATGTTTTTCTCCATCTTTTCCTATATAAGTCAAATCAAATCTTTGAGGCAATTGGAAATCAAGCTGAATAGTTCCACACTGCCATGTCCTACCTAGACAGTCCTCTAAATGAAAATCTATCTTAGGTCCGTAAAAAGCTCCATCACCCTCATTTAATTTATATGGAAGCTCTAATTCCTCTAATGCTTCTTTTAATGCCGATTCAGCCATTTCCCATTCTTCATCAGTACCCATTGAATCTTCAGGTCTTGTTGACAATTCGACATGATATTTAAAACCAAACTTTGAATAAACCTCATCAATCAACTTTGCTACTCCTTTAATTTCATCTTTTATCTGTTCTGGAAGCATAAATATATGTGCATCATCTTGAGTAAAAGCTCTAACCCTCATAAGCCCATGTAAAACTCCAGAAAGCTCATGTCTGTGAACTCTACCAACTTCTGCCACTCTCATAGGAAAATCTCTATAAGAACGCATTTCTGTCTTATAAATAAGCATTCCGCCAGGACAGTTCATAGGTTTAATAGCATAATCTTCATCATCAATTAATAATGTATACATATTTTCTTTGTAGTGATACCAGTGTCCTGAAGTCTCCCATAATTTCCTATTTAAAATGATAGGAGTTTCTACTTCTACATATCCAGCTTTTTTATGAACCTCTCTCCAATATTCAAGCAAAGTATTTTTTAACTCCATACCATTTGGCAAGAAAAATGGAAAACCCGGTCCTTCTTCTAATATAGCAAATAATTTTAATTCTTTTCCCAATTTCCTGTGGTCTCTTTTTTTAGCTTCTTCTACTTTATACAAATATTCTTCCAATAATTTTTTCTTAGGAAAAGAAGTTCCATAAATCCTCTGAAGCATTTTATTTTTTTCATCGCCTCTCCAATATGCTCCAGCAATACTTAACAGTTTAAAAGCCTTGACATATTTAGTTGAAGGTAAATGAGGTCCTCTACAAAGGTCTACAAATTCTCCCTGTTTATAAAAAGATATAGTTTCACCTTCAGGAAGGTCTTTTATAAGTTCTACCTTATATATTTCACCTTTTTCTTCCATCAACTTTAAAGCTTCTTCTCTTGAAAGTTCAAATCTTTCTATTTTCAAATCTTCTTTAATTATCTTTTCCATTTCCTTTTCTATTTTTTCTAAATCTTCAGGTGTAAATTTATACTCAGAATCAAAATCATAATAATATCCATTATCAATAGATGGACCAATTGCAAGTTTAGTATCTGGATATAATCTCTTAACTGCTTGTGCTAATATATGAGAACTTGTATGCCTAAATACATCTTTTCCCTTCTCATCTTCAAATCTTAATATATTAACTTCACTATCTTCATTGATTTTATAATCAAGCCCTACTACCTCTCCATTTACCTCTCCTGCTACAGCTTCTTTTGCAAGCCTTTTACTTATCATTTCAGCAATTTCTAATATAGTAATGCCTTTAAACACTTCTTTCTCAGACCCATCTTTCAATATAATCTTAATTTTTTCCATATACACACCCTCCTTTTTTTACTTTAGCAATAAAAAAACTCCCATCCCTATAAAAAGGGACGAGAGCTGTATCCCGCGGTTCCACCCTAATTGAAAAATCCACTCTTACAGCATTAACGTTGCCACCCGGTAATCTTTTCACCTATAGGCTACTAAGATTACTGCTCAAGGGTAGTTTTCCCATAGTCATGTCGGAAATGCTCTCAGCCAATGACATTTCCTCTCTGTAGACTGGGGCTATAGTACTCTTCCCTATCACAGCATTAACTAATATTTACTTGTATTTAATTTATTATTATATTTAAAAAAAAGTATTTGTCAATAATATTACACTTTTTTTCTGATTTTATACCTTAAAATTGTAAAATTATCAATCCTTGTATAATTCCAATTAAAAACCCAATTAAACCACCTAATAATTCTATATGTTTTAATTCTCTTTTGGCAATATTTAAAATTATTCTTTCTAATTTCTCAAGTTCAAAATTAATAATTTTTTCTTCTATTATTTCTGAAATTTTCACTTTACTTGTAGCTCTGTGTATAAGTCTTTCAGCTAATTCATTTATAACTTCTTCTCCCTGAGTTTCAATAACTTCATCTGCATAAGCTATAATCATATTTTTTATAGTTGTAGGAATTAAAGTAGGTATTTTTTGTTCTATTATAGTTTTTACTCTTTCTTTAATTTCCAATATAATCTCTGATTTATTTTCTCTTTCAATAAACTTATCTATGATTTCTTCAATAGATATGAGCTCCGTTTCAACTGTATGTCCAATGCTTTTTGCTATTTCACTTTTTCTCTTTGGTATTAATCCTTGTATATAAAAATTTACACCGGGTATTTTTATAGGTTTTAGCGGTCTAAATATTAATTTTATAGCAAATACATTAGTAAGCCAGCCTATTACAGCACCTATTACAGCTAAAAACAACAATTTTCCCCAAAACATCAATTCCACCTCTTAAATTTTGTCTTCTGTAAGCATAAAAAGTATATCATATAAAAAAAATTCTTACAATATAAATAAATATTCTACTCCTCTTTTATCTCTTTATTCAAATTGCAAATTCTACAATTATTACAAATATGTAATCTGTCATCAAATATATTTTTTATTGTTTCAATAATTTCATTGTTTTTTATATTACTTATATAATGAATTATTATCTTTCTAGGAGCTATATTTATAAGAGAGCTAATTAACAAATCATCTCCATTTAAATTATTATCCTTTAAATCATCAGTTAAATCATTTATTGAACTATCTCTAATAGCTTTTAAATTTTTATCATAAAAATGATATCTTCCTGCTTTGTCTACAACTATATTTATAACATCCATCTTCGGCTCCTGTATATTTACAAAATATCTAAGAAGTTTAATAAATTCTTTATACTCTTTTTCCTTCATATATTTTTCAACCACTTTTTCTAAAACTCTACTTAAATCTTCAATATAATTTTGCAATCTGAACTTAACAAATCCATTGACATTTATAATCTCCTCTATTGATAAAAATTCTAACAATTCATACAATATTTTAGCCTTTCGATTTACTTTATATGGTACATATACATTTCCATCATAAAATTCATTCTCAAGCGATTTATTCAATTCTTCAATTATAATTTTTCTCTCTACTGGCTTTAAAAAGCAATAATTATTTTTAAGAATTTTTTTTGCCATTTCTAATTCCAATACATCTATAATATAATCTGCAATAACAATTGCAGCATAATGCTTAAAAAAATTTATAAAATCTTTTACCTTATCTTTATCATTATTAATACAGTCATCTATATAAAAATAAATAGTATTATATCTACCATTTTTTATTATATCACTTTTAACTGAAAACTCTTGGCTCATACAGCTATTAATAATCTTTTCAGCCATAATTTGAACATTTTCTTCATTTTCCTTTATCGTTAATAAAAAAATATCCACCTGTTTCACACCCTCTCTCATACATTAATTAATATAATATTATATAGTATTTATTTACATCAAATAGATATACAAAATTAACAGCATAATTTTTATTAAACTACACTTTCAGTAATAGGTATAATTGAACCTAAATCTATAAGTTTCTCATTTTCTACATAATCTAATCTTATGGAATATTTATCTAAAAACAATTTTATTTTCTCGTAATCAGGATGTAATCTTATATCTCCACAAAATAAAATTTTGTCTTTATCCACAAGCCCACTTGCTCCACCAATAAAACCGTAATTCAGTCCCGGTAAATCTATATATCCATGACTTATAAACAACACATCTATCCCATATCTGTCTAACTGTTTTGCAATCCCTTTATCAGATGTAATTACAGCATTCTCATTAACAATGCATATTGAGCATTTTGCATATCCCTGTTTTACATTTATTAATTTTATATCTTTTTCTACTAATTTTTCAAAAAGCACTTTATCTGTATACTTAAAATTGTGTACTGCAAATTTTCCAATCCTTCCTACATTATATGCAATATTATTCGGATAGGTACTTCCTAAAACAGTTTCTCCTAAAATAACTTTAAAATTTAATTTTTCAAATTGAAAGCGCATATGCTCATAAACATTCGGAGATACAACTATTTCATTTCCACCAACATGATGCATTAATATATCAGGATGACATAATATAGCTTCATATAAATCACTACAACAACATGTTTTTATAATATTTATACCTTCAGCTCGTATTTTATTCTGAATACATCTGGGAACACGTCTATCAACTATAACTGTTTTTACTTTACTTTTTGGTATAAATGAAATATCAATGGGCTTTTCCATATAATCACCTATTTTCATTTTTTATAATTTGAAAGTTTTAAATTAATAAAAGGTTCTATAATAAATATTGGGATATAAAACCTCATCATTTTTATTTTGCAAAAAAATAATGCACCTGTTAAAAATGTCTTACAATATTGTTTGCGAAACAAATACTGAAAGAAGACATTTTAACAACTGCATAACATAATTATATCAATAAACTACTTAATTTAAAATAGGTAAAAACAACAAAAATTTCTCATACAGATACTTTTATTCAAAACTAGCTTAAAAAACACAATTATCATGCTTGTGCTTTTATAAATTCAAAAATACATGATTACAAAAATCAATTTATTAAAAATTTGTCTTTTCAATTTAAACATACTTATTTAATACTTTTAAAAATTTTATAAATCTTATGATTTTCTTCCTCGTTATTACCATATAACTAACCGTTTAGCTCATTATATTTGTCAAGAACTTACTAAAATTATTGGTATGACTGAAGGCCACTAAAAATACTAATATTTTATTCCTACAGTTATGCGTATCTTCAACCTAAAAAATAAATTCAAATATAATAATAGAGTGGAATTGTAATCCCACTCCAATTACTTACAAAGAACCTATTCATTCTTTTATAATTTTTGTTTGTATGTTTTTATTTAAATTTATTAGTTTTAATAATTTTATTAAACTAATTAAAAGAATGATAATAGATATAAATATTGATACATTTATAGAAATTTTCTGAGTAATATATCCTATACCAAATAATCCTATAGGCATAAATGCTTGAGAAAACATCCTTCTAAACGAAAATACTTTACCTCTCATTTCATTTGGTACATTTTCTAAAAAAATCATATTAGTAGCAATTTGTATAATTGGAGAAGTAAATCCATAAGCTAGAGCTGACAATATAAATATTATCGTATTCCATGCTATCAAAAGCAACATAGTTGAAAAAGTGAAAATTGATATACCTATAAGAATAATATTAAGTTTTTTAAAAGGTATTTTAGAATATAATAAAGCTCCCAAAATTCCTCCTACTCCAAGCAAAGAGTAAAAAAAACCAATTGAAAGCGAATTACCAATATTTTTTGATATTAATAAAGGAACAATAATTTGAAGTATTGGTAACCCAATCATATTTATTATGGCAAATAAAGGCATTAAATTTCTAAGAATATAATTTTTTTTAATAAATTCGACACCTAATTTAAAATCATTGACTATATCTTTTATAATGACTTTTTCATAAGTTTGAATCTTAAATTTAATAAACATCTCCATTATTGCACTAATTAAAAAAGATAATCCATTAATAATAAAACTAATTGCAGGACTTACTATAGTTAATAAAAAACCACCAAAAATAGGTCCAAAAACGGAAACTAAATTTCTGATTAATTCCATTCTACTTTGTAATTTAATTATATTTTTATCACCATCAACAATCAATGGAATAGAAGACAAAATAGTTGGATCAAACATTGCTGAACATATTCCTATAATAAAAGTAGCCATAAATAAATAATAAAGTGATATAGAATTATTTACACATAAAATGCCTATATGAATCATTAACATGCCTCTTACTATATCCATATATATTATTATTTTTTTTCTATCTAGTTTATCAGATAATACTCCTAAAAAAGGGCCTACTAAAACCGAAGGTATTACAGAAATTGCAAATATTGTTCCTAATATTTTAGGTGAATAATTATTTTTTAACAACCACCATAATAAACCTACATTGTAAATTTGATCACCAATTTGTGAAATAAATTGACCTATCAAAAAAAATAATGAATTCATTAATTAATATCTCCTTCTATTAAACATAATACTCTATTTTTAGTGTATTCATCTCCTTGCAAAATAATATATTTTGTAATTTCTTTATTAGCTGCACATCTATATGGATTATTCGATTTTAATTTCCCTGTCAAACTATATATTTCTCCTAAACAATTATTACATAGATATCTATTCCAACAATCTTTACAATTTTCAATATTAGATCTTGTAATTTCTTTTAAATATTTAAGTATTTCAGATTCCGTCCAAATTTTTTCTAAATTACTATTTCTTATATTACCTAGTTTAAACTCATTGAACTTCATATGCATACAAGGGAAAATATCACCACAAGGATTAATAACAGGAGAACTCCCTATAGAACATTTTTTACTTGCTACTAGTGTAGCTGAAATTTTATTATCTGATGTAGAATGAGTAAATTTGTATAAATCTACCAATTGCTTTTTAGTTAACATCAAATTAGAATTTATTCCTTTTTGTATAGGAACAATTGGAGCAATTCTTGGTAAAACACCATTTGATACACAGAAGTCAATAAATGCTGGAACTTCGTCAAAATTTTTTTGCGTTATTGTCATAGAAAGTGCTACTTCTTTCACGTTATACTTTTTTAAATTACTAATAGAACTAAGAACTTTTTTATATGAACCTGGTTTATTCCTAATTTTATCATGCTTATGCTCATAAACACTATCCAAACTAATTTGAACTTTATTTAGTCCAGCTTCATGTAATTCTTTAATTGTATTTATATCAAATAGGAATCCATTAGTTAATAAAGTTACATCTATATTTTTTTCACTACATTTTTTTACTGTATATAAAACCAAATCTTTCTTTAATAAGGGCTCTCCTCCAGTTATTGTTAAAACATTAATATTCAATTTATCCATTTGTAATAATATATTATCTATATCATTAAAAGAAATTTCATTAACTTTTTTTTGAGAATAATCAACCATACAGTGCTCACAATTCATATTGCAATTATATGTAACTTCAATATTTAGTGATGTTGGATATGCTTCATCTTCAAATATATGAATTTTTTGTTTGTTTGGATTCTTGCTAAATTCTATAATATTTTGTTCTTTTAAAAAATTTAAAATATCATTTATTTCTTCTTTAGTATATTTGTTTCTAAAATATTGATATATATCATTTATACTATTTGTTCCATTAATCAAATTTAATAGCTCTATGACTTCTTTTTCTATTTGAAAATAATTATTTTCATGTATAATATAAGTTTCTTTTGGTGTATCTCTTAAAAAAATCTTTTTTTTAACAATAGGATACATGATATCACCTCATATTAATTATTTTTTAGCATTTTATATAATTTTAAACGCTTTATATTACTTTGTTAGAATATAAAATTTCTTTATCAATCTGTAAATTTTTTCTGTTTTCAAAAAAATTTCATCTCCTTTTTATTGAATATTAATATTATATTTTAATCTTAAATATTTAATTTTATTAAAAGCGAATCCTTTATAAATAGACAGCTTATTTTTGAATATATTGAATTTTTACACCAACACATAAACCAAACTTTTATTTTTTTAACTATTTGATGCAATTAATCCATCTGACTTTCCAAAATATTCTTCATCTAAAAATGCTACTTATATACTTAGGTTAATATATTATTTTTTATTAGATGCTTTAAAAAAACTATAAATTCTATAAGAAAATGGAGGATTACAATAATCCTCCTTTTACGTTACTAACGACAATTAGGTTTTTTTTCTTTCCAATCCCAACATACTAAACTTTTAGCTATTGGAGATTTAGAAGTTTTAATTTTTTTATTTTCATAATATTCACCTCCTATTGAATTATTTGAAATATATCACAGTTATATTTAATCATTTTTACCTTATCCTGTAAATATTTAAATTTTTTAAATTATTTGTGTATTTCTTTTTTTATATACTATTTATTTCTTTAAATACCATAATATTTAAATAAAATGCATGATTTGCCTTTAATTTCAAAATATGTTAGTATATTATATTAATCCTTTGCAGATGATTTTGGATTTGAAATATATTTATGTAAACCAAGACATTCTTACACTAAAGACAAAGTAGAAGCTGCAAATAAATTTATAGAATGGCTACTACCATACAATCATGAATTTGAGACTGAAAAGGATTTAGTAGAAATAATAAAAACTATAAATTCAAAAGTTAATCAAGCACCAAATCAAGCTACTAATGTTCCACCTATACTACTATTTCAAAAAGAAAAGGAGTATTTATCTCCATTACCATGTAATCGTATCATAGAAAGTTATATGAACTACGAGCTGTCAAAGTTCATAAAGACTCTCTAGTACATTACAAAGTAAATAAATACTTTGTCCCGCCTAATATATAGATAAAAAAGTAACACTTAAAAATATAGAAAATAAGTTACACATATATTTTAACACAGAATTAATTTCTGTACATAAAATAAGCAATTAATAGCTTTTTATAATCATAATGATTATAAAAAGCTATTAATTGAAGTTATTAAAAATGAAGACAATTTAGAAAATATATGCTTAAATAATCTCAATGAACTAGATAAATTGCTATAAAAACAAGGAGGAAATATGAATAACTACGTTAAATTTTTAAACAATTTAAAAGAACTTGGTTTAAATAACATTAAGAATAATATAGATACATACTTAAATTTAATGTCATCAGGAGAAAAAAACATTATAGATGCTTTATATGAATTAAGTAATTTAGAAATAAAAGCAAAACAAGAAAAGGCTATGCTTGCCTGTGTAAAAGTAGCTAATTTCCCTTTTTTAAAAGAAATTGATGAATTTGATTTTGATTTTCAGCCTAGTGTAAATAAACAACAAATTCTTGACTTAAAAAGTTAAGATTTATTGAAAATAATGAGAATATATTTTTTGTTGGAATTCCTGGAGTAGACAAGACTCATCTTGCTACTTCCTTAGGAATGGAATGTACAAAGTGCAGATACTCTACATACTTCATTCATTTTCAGGAATTAATTTCGCAATTAAAAAAAGTTTTAGCAGAAAACCGATTAGAAGCTAGATTAAAACATCATTCAAAGTATAAAATATTAATAATAGATGAAATAGGGTACTTACCGATAGATACAGCTGCAGCTAACTTATTCTTTCAACTAATATCTAAAAGATATGAAAGTCATTCAATTATCATAACTACTAACACTGCTTTTTCTAACTGGGGTGAAATATTTGGTTCAGCTACTTTAGCTCATGCTATATTAGATGGATTATTACATCATTCTCATGTTATTTTAATTAAAGGACCTTCATACAGACTTCAGTCAAAAATTTAATATTTTTACAGTTTTTCTAAAAAACTGTCGATTCGCTTTTTTGTACAAAATTATTTTCCACTTTTCATACAAATTTATATTGACATTTACATATAATAACTTTGTAGCTTAATTAATCTTGTAAACTGGTGTTAACAACTATAAAAATTGCTTCAAAATAAGAAAAGGCAGGCATTTCAAAGAATACCTACCCCAAATATTGACATAAAACTAAAAAAATCAACCTTTTTGGTTGACTTGAAATTGGAGGCGGCACCCAGATTCGAACTGGGGAATAAAGGTTTTGCAGACCTCTGCCTTACCACTTGGCTATGCCGCCATATATTTAATTGGAGCGGTAGAAGGGATTCGAACCCTCGACCCTCGCCTTGGCAAGGCGATGCTCTACCACTGAGCCACTACCGCATGGTGCCCAGAGGCGGAATCGAACCACCGACACGGGGATTTTCAGTCCCCTGCTCTACCGACTGAGCTATCTGGGCATATGGCGACCCGGAAGGGACTCGAACCCTCGGCCTCTAGCGTGACAGGCTAGCGTTCTAACCAACTGAACTACCGGGCCAAATCAAATATAAATTAAAAATTATGAATTAAGAATTAAAAATTATATTAAAATTTTCCTTAATAATTCTTAATTATTAATTTTTAATTCTTAATTAAATTTGATTGAATCTGGTGGGCGCAATAGGACTTGAACCTATGACCCCCTGCTTGTAAGGCAGGTGCTCTCCCAGCTGAGCTATGCGCCCTCCCCAAACTGACAGATATTATAATACTATATTTTAATATCAATGTCAATATGTTTTAAGATAAAAATTTAATTTTTCCTTTCAGCCGCAACACAAAAATAAATCTTTATTAATTGCAAAAATTAATTATAAATTTTATTTTTTAAATTTTCAAATCTAACAACCTCTTAATCAAATAAAAAATTCTACAACTGATTTAATTTTTTGCTCTTTTTAAAATATCTATAAGCTGCTCTTTATTGAATTTATAAAAAGTATTGCAAAAATGACATTGAATTTCAGCTTCCTCATCTTCTTCGATAATATTCTTTAATTCTTCCTCACCTAAACTTATAAGTGCCCGTTCAATTTTTTCCAGCGAACAATCACATACAAAATCAACTTCTTTCTTTTCTCCTACTTCTACATCAAAATCTTTCAATATTCTTCTCATTATTTCTTCTCCTGATAATCCTTCTGCCACCATAGCTGATACCGGTGGTACATCTTTAATACATTCTTCTAATTTTATCAAAATTTCTTCTTCTACATCAGGTAAAGGTTGAATAATAAATCCTCCCGCAGCCTTCACACTACCATCTACATCAATTAAAACACCTAAAGATACCACAGAAGGCTGTTGCTCTGAATACATATAATAAGCTGCTAAATCTTCTGCTATTTCTCCACTAATTAAATTTGCTTGTCCTATATATGGTTCTTTTAACCCAAGGTCTTTTATTACTCTCAATTTCCCTCTACCTACAGCTCCACCTACATCTAATTTTCCCTTGTCATTTAATTTAACTTTAGCATTTGGATTAGATATATACGCCTTTACATTTCCAGTCGAATCTGAAACTGCTACAATTGATTTTATTTCATTACTTCCCAATATTTGCAATGTCAATTTATCTTTTTCACCCTTTAACATATATCCCATAATTGAAGCTGCAGTTATTGTCCTCCCAAGAGCTGCAGTTGAAACAGGAGTCGTTTTATGTATTTTTCTAGCTTTTTCCACCATTTCAGTTGTTATTGCTACGAATACTCTTATATTTTTATTTCCTGCAAGTCCTCTTACTATATAGTTTTTCATAACTATCCCTCCGTTTCAATTATAAAATTGCAAACTACATATTACAAGCTCTAAACTTATAACTTATTTGAACTATCTCAAATAAAAAAACTACACTAATCTGTAAAAACTTACAATATTATTTTTAACAAAATACAAATAGCTGATAAAATTTATCTATAAAAAATTTCTTTATTCAAAAATTTTATAAATAAATATCTATAACATTAGTAAAGCCCTGATAATATCAGGGCTGACAGACAATCAATTTAATTGTTCATTATACACTATAATTTTACAACTTGAGCTGCTTGAGGTCCTTTTTCACCTTCTACAACTTCAAATTCAACTTCTTGATTTTCCTCTAAAGTTCTAAATCCTTGTTGTTGAATAGCAGTATAATGTACAAATACATCATTTCCATCTTCTCCGGTTATAAATCCATAACCTTTTTCACTATTAAACCATTTTACTTTACCTTTCATTAAACAATCCTCCTAAAAACTTTCAAAATAAAAATTAATTAAGCTAGCTTAATTGTATTTATTTTACCACATTTAATATATTGTGTCAAATATTTTTTAGATAATTATATTATGCTCAATATTATGACAAGATATACATAAAAATTACTTAATACATACGAAATTTATCCTTTCATCTGTAAATTTTGGACTTTCAAATGTAAACGCATTATAAACATTTATATCTTTAAATTTAACTTGCTTTAATAAATCTATAACAACATCAGTCCTATATGCTCTCTGCTCATGAAATTCTTGAACCCTTTCAAACAACTGTCCTTTTCTCATAAATATAGTTAAATCAAATTCACACACTTCTCTTTCAGCATCAAAATAATTTTCCCATATATATGAAATATCTTCAAAGTTTTCTGCATATGTATTATTTCCAAGAATTTCCGAAATTTTATAAAAAGAACTTATATCAAAAATAAAAATTCCTCCAAAATTCAAAATCGAATAAACTTTTTCATAAATAGAAATTAAATCTCTTTCTTCTAAAATATAATTAAACCCATCACAAAGACAAAGTACACAGTCTACTTTTTCATGTATATCTAATTCTCTCATATCCTGATTGATATAAGCTACATTTATACCTAAATCCATAGCCTTTTTTCTAGCAATAGTCAACATTTCACTAGATATATCTACTCCTGTAATCTCATAGCCTCTTAAAGCTAATCTATTTGTAATATTGCCCGTACCACATGCCAATTCTAAAATTGTATTTGGTCTTAAATTAAATTTTTTAAAAATATTTTCTATATAATCTGCCCATTTGTCATAATTTACATCTCTCATCAAATAATCATACACTCTGGCAAAACCATTATACGCTTCCATAGATAATCACCTGTTATTTTAAAATTTTTTATACAATTTTTTAAATCTTTTAAGTCAATTCTCATTAATCAAAATTTATTATACCTAATTACATCAAAAAAACAAAGTGCCTTTAACTCCCGGCACTTACTGTTTCTGATTTTTTTCTTTTTTCATTTTTTTCTTCCTAACTGTTATCAACCCACCTATTCTTCCTGTTTCCTTTGCTGTTAAAGCCCCCCATCCATCTTTCATAACTTTATCAAGCAAACCTAACTCAGAAGCTATTTCATACTTCCATTTATCCTCTATAGTTTCAATCTTAAACTTCTTATTTTTATCTCTATTCTTTTTAGACAAATTAATCACTCCCCTCCTAAAATATTATAAGACAAGGGGATACTTTTTATACAGTTTAATCTACTTAATTAATTAAAAAATTGTAAAATTTTAATTTTGCTATTGATATTTTTCGACATTAATGTTATATTGTTTATTGTCAAAAATTTGTTCCCACTCCCCCTTTAATATATATATTTTTTAAAGCCACGAAAATTTTAAAATTTTCGTGGCTTTTGTCTTTTATAAAATAATCACAACTGAATAATTCTAATTTTAAAATTGTATATAACATATAAAAACATATATAAGAAATACAACAATTAAAGGTGCATAGTGAACAAATCTTTCTTTAGCTGAATATATACCTGCATCTATTCTATATCTTTCATCACATCTATTTTTTACATCATCTATTTTCATATCCTCTCTAATTACCTTTATAAGCAAGTAAGCTAATATACCCATTATAAGTGCAACTATTCCAATAAATATAAGACCTCCTATCATATTTGCAACATTTGGCATAGTATTTTCTGAAACTGCACCGCTTTGTAAATTAAACTTACTGCTTAAAACTCTTATCATATAAGCCAGTGTCACTGCCAATCCGTTATTTGTAATATGACCTATAATACCTGCATATATAGAATCTGTTAAATAAACTAAATATCCAAAAATCAATCCAAGTACTACTGGTCCAAACAAATTTTGTAAATTAAAATGAAATATTCCAAATAAAAAAGCTGTAATTACTATTGCTTTTTTTCCAAACCTCTCTTCATAAGCACTTAAAAGCATTCCTCTAAAAAAAATTTCTTCACATATTCCGGCAGAAATAGCTATTATAAAAAATAGTCCTATATATTCATGAAAACTGTCCGCAGTAGGTATAGGTAAAGGTTTAATTACACTAAAACTTCTTATAATTATCATCATTAATAAATTAAAAAAAACTGCTACTGGATACATAAATAAAGTTATTACTATTATTAAAAAAGCATGTTTTATTCTTAATCTATTAAGTCTTAAAACTTTTTTAATATCCTTATTTCTCAATTTTAAAAATATTAAAAGCGGAAACAATACAATAACATATTCAGTAATCAACAGTCCAGTTTTTATATTAAGTTTCTGAAAATACCCTCCAAACGTTAAAAGCAGTATTGCAATAACTAAATAAAATAAATTTACTTCTAAAATGTTAAACCTCTCACTTCTCACTTTTTTGCCTCCTTTTGTACTACAAATAAATATTTTTAGCAAATCTATTATTTTGGAAACTCTTTAAAAATTTACTGCTCATATTTACTTATTCATTATTCACTATTACTTATTAACTGTTAACTTATATATCCATTGCCCTTTAATAAATTAACATATATCTGAACTCCCATAGCAAGTACTCTTTCATTGAAATTAAACTGCGAATTGTGAAGCGGATAAATATATCCTTCTTTTTCATTCCTTACTCCTAGAAAGAAAAATAGCCCCGGCAATTCTCTCTGATAATAAGAATAGTCTTCAGAAATCATTTGCGGGTCAATTATTTCTATATTTTCTTTACCAATAATATCTATAAATCTATTTACCATATTTTCATCATTATTTACCGGCGGATACATATCCCTAAATATCAATTCTATCTTGCAATTATGTACAATTTCTTTTCCCTTAAGTATTTCAATCATTCTATCTTTTATTTTATTATATACTGACTCCTCAAATGCTCGTATTGTCCCTTCTAAAACAACTTTTCCAGCTATAACATTTCTTCTTTCTCCGCCTTCAATTCTTCCAATAGTCAATACAGCTGGTTTAATAGGATTTATACTTCTACTTATTATAGTTTGAAGTGAATTAATAACATCTGCTGAAATAATTATAGAATCTACTGCATTTTGAGGTATAGCTCCATGTCCGCTCTTTCCATAAATATAAATATCAAACTCACCGGTTTGTGCCATAAGCGGTCCACTCCTCAAAGCAACTTTACCTTCTTCTACTTCAGGATACAAGTGTAATCCATATATACAATCTACTTTAAACTTTTTAAGTATCCCTTCTCTAATTATTACTTCTGCCCCACCGGGTCCTTCTTCTGCAGGCTGAAAAATTAACAGCACATTATCTCTAAGCTTATCCTTATTTAATGAAAGATATTTTGCAAGTCCAAGCAATATAGCCGTATGCCCATCATGTCCACATGCATGCATTTTTCCAAGATATTTTGAACAGTACGGCACTTTTGTATTTTCTTCTACTGGTAATGCATCAATATCAGCTCTAAAAGCAACTGTCCTCTTTGGATTATTTCCTCTTATATAGCCTACTACTCCTGTTTTAGCCACATTTTTATAAACCTGTATTCCTATGTCTTCAAGATATTTTGCAATATACTTGCTAGTTTCATATTCTTCAAATCCCAGCTCAGGAATTTGATGAAGATACCGTCTTATATTTATAATTTCATCAGACAAATTTTCTATTTCTTTACATACCTGAATCATATTATCACCTCTAACGTATATTAATATAATAGAATTATAGATAATACCATTTTATCAATTAAAACTTTAAAAATCATCTAAAACTTGAAGTATATAACTTGAAACTCTTTATAATTTATATTTATAGAATAACATAAATTTGATATATTTTTCTCATTTTCTACTATAAACAAACTTATATTTATTCTTTTTTCCTATATATTGACATATATCTGCTTAAATGATACCATATAAATTAATTTATAGTCTTTTAAAGCTTTTTAAAAAATACATATGTTTATTTTTTTAGATTATAATTTTGTATATTTTTAAAATAAAATTTATAAATATAAATTTATTTTTTATAAGATTGGAGGTCTTTTCATTGAAAAAAGTTAATGTTGCCATTGTAGGTGCAACAGGTATGGTTGGTAGAACTTTTTTAAAAGTTCTCGAAGAAAGGGATTTCCCATTTGATAAATTATACTTATTCGCTTCAGCAAAATCTGCAGGTTCTAAACTAAAATGTAAAGAAAAAGAATATATTGTAGAAGAATTAAAAGAAGATTCTTTCGACAGAGATATAGATATTGCTCTTTTCTCTGCCGGTGGAGAAATCAGTAAAAAATTTGCCCCAATAGCAGCTTCAAAAGGCACTATCGTAGTCGACAATAGCAGTGCATGGAGAATGGAAAAAGATATACCATTAGTTGTTCCCGAAGTAAACCCGCAAGATATAAGATGGCACAAAGGAATTATAGCCAATCCAAACTGCTCAACTATTCAAGCAGTTGTTGCACTTAAGCCTCTACACGATAAATATAAAATAAAAAGAATCGTCTATTCAACTTATCAAGCTGTTTCGGGTTCAGGTGTAAAAGGAGTAAAAGATTTAGAAGAAGGTTTAAAGGGTAATAATATTATGAAAGCTTATCCTCATCCAATAGCAAATAATTGTCTTCCACATATAGACGTTTTCATGGATAATGGATATACTAAAGAAGAAATGAAAATGATAAATGAGACTAAAAAAATTCTCGGAGACTATGATTTAAAAATAACTGCTACAACTGTCAGGGTTCCAGTATTCGACTGCCACAGCGAATCAGTAAACATAGAATTTGAAAATCCATTTGAAATTGAAGATGTAAAAAAACTTCTATCAAACAGCCCCGGAATAATTGTGCAAGATGACCCTAAAAATAATGTCTATCCTCTCGCTACAAATGCAAAAGGTACTGACTTAGTTTATGTAGGTAGAATAAGAAGGGATTACAGTATAGATAACGGTTTAAATCTTTGGATAGTTGCTGACAATATAAGAAAAGGTGCTGCAACTAATGCTGTTCAAATAGCAGAAGAATTATTAAAATTTTTTTAATTATACCCGAGCATAATCCTGTTCGGGTATAATTTTAAATGTATAGTTATTTGAATTTCTAAATATTATTATATTGAAAAGCTTTTAATATCTTAAGGAAGGATGATTTAAGTGAAACTTTTTAGAGGTTCTGGAGTTGCCATAGTTACACCATTTAAAGATGACAAAGTTAATTTCGAAAAATTAGGCGAATTAATTGAATGGCATATTAAGCAAGGTACTGATGCTATAGTTGTATGCGGAACTACAGGAGAAGCTTCAACAATGTCTGATGATGAAAAAAAAGAAACCATAAAATTTACAGTCGAAAAAGTAAACAAGAGAATACCTGTAATAGCTGGAACCGGAAGCAACTGTACTGCTCACTCAATAGAAATGAGTAAATATGCTGAAAAAGTTGGAGCTGACGGACTATTAGTAATTACTCCATATTATAATAAATCAACTCAAAAAGGCTTAATTGCCCACTTTACCGCTGTAGCAGATGCAGTAAATATTCCAATTATAATTTATAATGTACCCGGAAGAACTGGAGTAAATATACTACCTTCTACACTTGCTACACTTGCAAAACATCCAAATATAAAAGGAATTAAAGAAGCAAGTGGAAATATTTCACAAATTGCAGAAATAGCAAGACTTGTACCTGATGACTTTTATATATATTCAGGTAATGATGACATGGTAGTCCCTTTAATGTCCTTAAAAGGTGATGGTGTAATATCTGTTATAGCCAATATTGCTCCAAAAGACACTCATGATATGGTTCAAAAATTTATTGATGGCGACATAAAAGAAGCATGTGAACTTCAACTCAAAATGAAACCTCTCATAGATGCACTTTTTATTGAAGTTAACCCTATCCCCGTTAAAACTGCAATGAATTTAATGGGTTTTGAAATGGGTAATTTAAGACTTCCTTTAGTTGATATGTCTGATAAAAATCTTGAAATATTAAAAAACAGAATGAAAGATTATGGAATTCTTGAATAGGAGGAGTTTATATTGCTTAAAGTACTTTTATCTGGCTGTAATGGAAAAATGGGTAAGGTTGTAACAGAGTTAATAGAAAGTGAAAATAATATAGAAATAGTAGCTGGTATAGATATTTCAAAAAAACACAACAAATTTCCTGTTTTCAAAGATTTTAAAGACTGCACTATAAAAGCCGATGTTATAATTGACTTTTCTCATCATTCAATGATGCCAGCTTTAATAGACTACAGTGTTAAAACTAAAACTCCTGCTGTCATATGTACAACGGGACTCGATGAAGAAATTATACAAAAAATAAAAGATGCATCAAATAAAGTAGCTCTATTCAAATCCGGAAATATGTCACTAGGCGTCAATCTAATAACTAAATTAGCCCAAGAAGCTGCTAAAGTGCTCAGCGAATCATTCGATATAGAAATCATCGAAAAACATCACAATAGAAAGTTAGACGCTCCAAGTGGAACTGCATACATGATAGCTGATGCAATAAATGAAACACTCAATAACTCAAAAGAATATAATTTCGGAAGATATGGAAAATCAGCTAAAAGAAACAAAAATGAAATAGGTATACATGCTGTCAGAGGCGGTACAATAGTTGGTGAGCATACAGTAATATATGCAGGTCCTGATGAAATAATCGAAATAAAACATACTGCAATGTCAAGAAAAATATTTGCTGCCGGTGCAATAAAAGCTGCAAAATTTTTAGCAAATAAAACTTCCGGTTTATACAACATGTCAGATATATTAAAATAAACTCAGGAGAAAAAAAGTATTCAGAAAGGATTGATAAAACTAATGACAAACGAAAGACGAAATGCAAATATCGATTTAACTGACCCATATAAAATAGCAAAATACATAAAAGAAGCTAAAAAATCAACTCCTGTAAAAGTTTATGTAAAGGGAAATTTAGCTAACTGCTCACACAAAAGTATTAAAATTTTCGGTTCAAATGATTTTTGGATTATATTTGGAGAACACAAAGATGTAGTTGAATTTTTAGAAAAAAATAATTCTAAGGTGCAAGATTATGTAATAGAAAATGATAGAAGAAATTCTGCCATTCCTCTATTAGATATAAAAAAAATTGATGCAAGAATTGAACCGGGAGCTATAATAAGAGATAGAGTTAAAATAGGAAAAAATGCAGTAATAATGATGGGAGCAGTTATAAATATAGGCTGTGAAATAGGAGAAAATTCTATGATTGATATGAATGCAGTATTAGGTGCAAGAGCGACAGTTGGTAAAAATGTCCACGTAGGAGCTGGAGCTGTATTAGCAGGCGTTCTTGAACCTCCTAGTGCTACCCCTGTAATAGTTGAAGACAATGTCATGATAGGCGCAAATGCAGTAATTTTAGAAGGTGTAAAAATAGGTGAAAATGCTGTTGTTGCTGCTGGCTCCATAGTTACAAAAGATGTCCCTCCAAATGTCGTAGTAGCAGGAGCACCAGCTAAAATAATAAAAAATAAAGATGAGAAAACTTCTGAAAAAACTAAGCTTTTAGAAGACTTAAGAGGTTAATAAAGAAACCAGTAGTCTTATTTAAAATATAAAATAGACTACTGGTTTCTTTCTAATCAACAAAAGCAAATACATATGGTACATTTCTATAATAATCGCCGTAATTTAGACCATATCCGACAATGAATTTGTCAGGTATTGTAAAACCTACATAATCAGGCTCTAATTCAACCTTTCTTCTTGAAGGCTTATCAAGCAATACACAACTTTTAATACTGCTTGGATTTTTAGATTTTAAATACTCTATAATATATTTCATAGTAATACCTGTATCAGCAATATCATCAACTATCAAAACATCATATCCCTCTAAACTGCCCTTAATATCATAAAGAACTTTTACTTTACCAGATGACTCTTCTGAATGTCCGTAACTTGAAGTAGTCATAAATTCAATTTTCACAGGAATATCTATTTCTCGAACTAAATCAGCAGTAAATATAAAACTACCTTTTAGTAAAGACACAACAAGTAAATTTTTCTCCTTATAATCATTTGAAATCTCTTTTCCAAGTTCTTCAACTCTTTTCTGTATATCTTCCCTTGACAATAATACTTCTTTTTTCTTGTTTTCTATATCCATGTCTTGACCTCCACAATTTTGTAAAATTTATTATAAAATATTCTAAATAATATTGTGGAAAATGTCAATTCTAATTTTAAATTTAATAACTATAACATATTAAAACTCTATCTATACAGCTTTCTCCATCTTCTGCATTATACTTAGTATTACCCTATCTGTAATATTCATTCCATCTTGTCCAAGCATACCTAAATTTTTTATTGTATCTTCTGCTGTTTCTGCCACTATACCATTTCTCGGAGGAACTATTCTTCCATTTATAGCTAAAATAGCTGATTGTATAGCAGTTGCTGCTGATGTAGCAAGTTTTAGAGCACATCCAACTTTTGCTCCATCGCAAATCATACCACTTATATTTGCAATCATATTTTTTATCGTTCCATCTATCTTATCATAATCTGCTCCCATAAGCCATGCTATAGCAGCACTAGCTCCCGTTGCAGCTGCAACTCCACAGCCACATAGTGGAGATAATCTGCCAATATAATATTTTATATATCCATTTATAATATGACTTATAGCCAATGCTTTAGATAATTTTTCTTCATCTACATCATAAATATTTTTATAAGCAACAAGCGGTAAAATAGCAGTTAGCCCATTATTTCCACTTCCATTACTACTCATAACAGGCATATTAAGTCCTGACATTCTAGCATCAGCTCCAGCTGCTGTAAGCATCATAGCATTATTGATAAAGTCATCTGCCATCACACCATTTTTTATATTTTCATAAAATCCTGCACCCACACCGATACCATATGTTTTCTCAATTGCAGCTTTTGCAATTTTTTCATTCATATCTATACCTTCTAATAAAAACTCTATATCCTTATAATCTATTTTCTCAATAGCTTTTATAATATCCCTTATTCTCAAACTATACAATTCCTTTAAAACTTCATTATATCCACCGCCATTTTTATTTTGCTCTTCTTTAAATAACACTTCATTATCTTTTTCTATATATACAAATTTATTATGTCTTTCCTTTACAATTACTCTTGCACTTCCTTTTTTCCCTCTTACAAAGACTTCAATATATATCTTTTCATCTGTATCTTTTATGTCCAATTTTAAAACATCATTTTCAAGCATTTTTTTTGCACTTAATACTTCTGAATCTTTTATTCCTTCTAAAACTCTTAAATCTTTTTCTGATTTTCCAGCTACTATCCCTAAAGCTCCTGCAATATAAAGCCCTACTTCGTCAGTATTTGGAATACCAACACACAACCCATTTTTATATATATTTGGACTTACTAAAATACTAACTTCCTTTATATCATCTTCACTTAATACCTCTTTAGCCTTTGATGCTGCAAGTGCAACAGCCACAGGTTCTGTACAGCCCATTGCTGGTACAACTTCTCTTTTTAAAGTTTCAATTATAATTTTCTTTTTATCCATATTTATAACCTCCCGCTCTATTTAAAATATATTTTAAAACTTAGCCGCTTAACTACATTTCACAATCATTAATCAAAGCAATTTTTATGCCAATAACAAAACTAGCTTATTTAAAAAACATTTCTAATAATTTTGCCTTAAACTCAATACTACAAACACCATACCTTAACACTCATATAAGTAAATTATTCTCATTTTGAGAATAAGAGCAAAAAAATAATTCTCATATTGAGATTTTATTCTCATTATGAGAATTAAATACTGTATTTCTTTAACTTGCGATATATTGTTGCTCTACTAATCCCTAACACCTTAGCAGCTTCTTCTATACCTTTTTTTGTCCTTCCAAATTTTCTAATTGCTTTTGATATTTCTCTTTTTTCCAAATCTTGAATTGATATTATTATATCATCTGCTGCCATATTTTTTACATGCTTGTTCTTTATCCTATTAGGTAAATCATTAATACTTATACAATTAGAAGATGCCATATTTACTGCATATTCAATTATATTTTCAAGTTCTCTAACATTACCCGGCCAATCATAATTTTTAAAAAACTGAAGTACTTCTTCACTTATATGTGAAATATTTTTTCCAAGTTTATAATTAAATTTGTTAAGAAATTTATATGCCAATATAGGTATATCATCAATTCGTTCCCTGAGCGGTGGTATATAAAGAGGAATTACATTTAATCTATAATAAAGGTCATCTCTAAATTCACCTTCTTCAACCCTTTTTTCAAGATTTTTATTTGTTGCTGCTATAATTCTCACATCAATAGGTATAAATCTCTTTCCACCTACTCTTTCAATCATATTTTCCTGAAGAACTCTCAATAATTTTGTCTGAAGATGAAGCGGCATATCTCCTATTTCATCTAAAAAAATAGTTCCTTTATTCGCTAATTCAAATTTTCCCGTTTTTCCTCCCTTTTTAGCACCTGTAAAAGCTCCTTCTTCATATCCAAAGAGTTCACTTTCAAGAAGATTTTCAGGTATTGCTGCACAATTTATAGGTATAAATGGATATTTTCTTCTATCACTATAAAAATGTATAGCTCTTGCAAACAATTCTTTTCCTGTACCACTTTCTCCTTGAATAAGCACAGTTGAAGAACTCCTTGCAGCTTTCTTAGCATAATCTTTAACCATCTTTATTGATATACTCTCTCCAATAATATCATCAAAATTCATCTCCATGCTAGCACCTGTAACATCATTTACTACGTTAATAATTTCATTTATTTTATTAAGAGTTATAACTAATCTTACAATTTTGCCATTTACTTCTATTGGTTTTACGCTATATACTATTCTAAAATTATTTCCGTTTATACTGTGATAAAATTCTTTATTTCTAATATTTAATTTTTTACTAACTATATTTTTTATATCAAAATGTCTAGTTATTTTATTAATATTGTCTATATGTTCTTTTCCTAATATTTCAATAGCTTTTGAATTGTAGTGAAGAACATTTCCTTCTGCATCTACCAGCATCAGTCCTCTATCAATCGAATCAAATAAAACTTCAAGTTCACCTATTAGTAGTTTTATTTCTTCTGATTTCTTCTTTTCTATTAACTTAGTAGCAAGTAAATCTGCCATCCTAGATAAAAATTCTAACAAATTATGTTTATTACTCAATATTGAAGCTTTCTGTTTTTCATCAAATGCAATCAATCCTATAACACCTATAATAGTTCCATTTACCTTTATAGGACAGCAAACTTGAGCAAATTCCCTGCAACTCTCTTTTTTTTCACATCTGCTACATGCTTTATGAATTCTAGGATTTTCAATTATAAAACTCTCTCCACTTTTCAAAGCATATGCAAAAACTGACTTATCATTTATTCTTGCACCTATATTCTCGGTATAAAGTCCAGTAGCTGCTATTCTGTTCAGTTTATTATCTATTATAGTAACATCTACATTTATAACGCTTTCAATAGCCTCTGCAATCCTTTGAACAATATTAGAAATCCTAAATAACTGCATAATATCACCTCTTTCAACGCTTCAAACTGCAAGTACATATCTTAAAATTAATCCTTCAAGTTCTCTACTATTTATTTCAGCGTTTTTAGAAATATTAAATTATAAATTAACTCTTAAAATACCTAAAATATATTAAAAACCTATGGAAATATTAAAATCTTCCCATAGGTCTTTTACTAGAAACTATTATTCAAGTCTTTTTATCTTTACTTGTCCATATATTTCTTCAACTAAATCTTTATTTACAAAACTAATTTCCTTTTCCAAAGCACTTGCAGATGAACATGCAACTGCATACTTAAAAGCTTCTTCTAAAGAATATTTTTTTATAATAGCTACTGCAAAACCAGCTACTAGAGCATCTCCAGAACCTATAATATTTACTGGTGTCATTTCTGGAGCCTTTACTTTAAACACTCTTTCTTTAGCTGCAAATATTGCTTCATCACTACTCAATGAAATAACTACTATGTCTACTCCTTGCTTACATATATATTTTAATTCATGAATTATTTCATATTCATTTTTTAAATCATAACCTACTATATTTTTCAGTTCATTTAAATTTGGCTTAATCATATACGGCTTTGCTTTAATAGCTTCTTCTAAAAACTCACCTGAAGCATCAATTATAGGTAGTACATTATTATCCTTAGCTATTTTTACCATATCTCTATATATAGTTTTAGGAACTCCTTTTGGTACACTTCCTGAGGCAATAATAATTTGACTGTATTTCAATATCTTTATGTATTCTTTAATAAACTTCGTCAGTTCTTCTTTTGTTACAAAGGGGCCTACTTCATTAACAGTCGTTTCAACATTATTTACAGGGTCTATTATAGCAGTTAAATTTCTAGATTCATCACTGATACTTACAAAAGAAGTTTTTATACCCATTTCCATCAACTGCTTTTTAATATACTCACCTGTTATGCCACCTAAAAAACCCGTAGCATTAAGCTTTTCTCCAAGTATAGAAACAGTCTTGGCTACATTTATACCCTTTCCGCCAACAGTGACTGTTACTTCATCAACCTTATACTCTTTATTAAGTTGAAAATTATTTATTATATACGACCTATCTATAGCCGGATTTAACGTTACTGTTGTAATCATAATAACCCCTTCTTAAAAGTAAAGTCAAATAGTATTATACAATAAAATCACTTACTTTTAAAGAACTTTGTAACATTTATTACTTCAAAAAATAAAATTTACAGACAAATTAGGTAAATACTACTAATATATATTAATCATAATCCCTTTTATTGTATAATCTGTATAATATATCCTTTGTTTCTTTTAGTAAAACAATTATTTTGTTTAGTGAATATTGAATTGATGTTAATATAATAAGTAAAATAACAGCTCCTACTATCCAGTATTTCATATTTTTCCTCCATTCAAATTAAAACTTTTTAACTCAAATTAGTTTTTTCTCTGATATTATTGTAAATAAAAATCGCTTCCTGTATCAATAATTCCTTTTTATTCATCTCAGGGCTTTCAAAAACTTTTTCTAACAATTTTTTTAAAATAATTCCCATTTCTCTACCTCTTGGTATGCCAATCTCAATCAAATCATATCCATCAATATCTAAATCTTTAAGAGTTAAAGGTTCTTTTTCAGATAATATTTTTTTATACAAATCTACTGCTTTTTCTATATTTGAAAAATCATGTGGATACTTACTTCCCTTTACATCTGCTATCTGAAGTTTAAACAATCTTTCAACATTTTCTGTACCCATTTTATTTATAAGTCTCTTAACTGTCTTAGCTGTAATCTCATTTAATCTTAACATATGATTTTTTATAAGCATTTTTACAGAGCTGATAGTTTTTTTATCATATTTAAGTTTTTTCAATATTTCTTCTGCCATTTCTGCTCCCACTACACAGTGATTATAAAAATGTCCTATATTATATTTATCGATTGTAAAACATCGTGGTTTAGCTATATCATGCAGTAATGCTGATAACCTTAATATTAAATCACTTTCTGTATTATCAAGAGTAGTCATAGTATGATAAAAAACATCTTTATCATGATATGGACTATACTGCTTAAATCCAACAATTTCTCTTATTTCAGGTATTATATAATCAATCAAATCTGTATCTACAAGAGTTTTTATCCCATTTGAAGGTATATTTGACAATAAAATCTTATTAAGCTCAGTTTTAATTCTTTCTTTACTTATATTACGCACAAGTTTTGAATTTTTAACTATACTCATTGTTACAGCTTCGTCTATCTCAAAATCGAGCTGTGAACTAAATCTTACTGCTCTAATCATTCTAAGAGCATCTTCCTCAAATCTTTTATCTGGATTCCCAACACATTTAACTTTTTTATCTAGTAAATCTGAAAATCCATTATAAGGGTCTATAAGCCCTTTTTCATAATTATAAGCCATTGCATTTATAGTAAAATCTCTTCTACTTAAATCTTTTTCTAAATCATCTGTAAATTCGACTTTATCTGGTCTTCTATTATCAGAATATTTTCCTTCTATTCTGTAAGTAGTTACTTCAAATTGTTTATTATTTACAATAATAGTTACTGTCCCATGTTTTATCCCTGTCGGTACTACTTTATAATCCTTAAAAATATTTAACATCTGATTAGGTTTAGCATTTGTAGCTATATCCCAATCATTAGGAATTCTACCTAAAAGAGTATCTCTTACACATCCTCCAACTACATATCCTTGAAAACCATTTTTATATAAAGTATTTAATATCTTTTCTACTTCTTCAGGAATTTTTATTTTCAAAATATTACTACCTCCGAATTTCTTATATTTTGCCATTTTTTATAACAACATTTTATAATTTTATTTTCTACAAAAAAACATGAAAACCTTCGTCAAAATATTAATTTTACGAAGGTTTAAATTCTATCATATATTAATAAAATTTCCTTATAGGTAGTCTGATAACTTTTAGGAACTCATTACATCTTCTTAAACATAGAAAAGTTTCAATTCCTTATAGGTAGTCTAATAATGCTGCTTTAGGGACGTATCATAGTTTTATAAATAGATAGTTTCAATTCCTTATAGGTAGTCTAATAATTTTGATTTAATAGACGATATATTCAAACCAATTGCTGAGTTTCAATTCCTTATAGGTAGTCTAATAATGAGCACTATCTAGAGTAGGTATTTCATTTACAAAAGCAGTTTCAATTCCTTATAGGTAGTCTAATAATCAACCTCAAACTTACACACGCTGAGCTTGAAGATTGTTTCAATTCCTTATAGGTAGTCTAATAATACATTACACATATTGATATTACCATATTCTTATATTTCTGTCAAATTGCTGATTTTTACCTTAATTCATACTATTTTACTATGTTTTCAATACTTAAAGTATTGAAATTTACACATTCTTTATCAAAAACAAAAAGTCGTCGATCCCCAGGGGTTTTTGCACTACTGGAGGTCGACAACTTTTTAAAACAACATCCTCAAACAATTTTTAACTTTTATTTTATTTTCACTCACTCAACCTATTATTGTCTTCAGGCAATGCACTCATTTTAGAAATAGAAACTTCATAAGCAACCTTTTTAACTACATTTTCTTCATCTATTTTCTTTTGATATTCTCTACTCTGTATCCTGCCCCAAATTTTTATTCTATCTCCTACTTTCATTTTTTCTGAAAACCTCGCATTTCTTCCCCAAGCTATACATGGTATGTAATCAGACTTCTTATAAGGTCTATTCACTGCTACAAGCATATCTGTTATCTCTCTACCAAAAGGTGTTGTTCTATATATAGGTTTTTTACATATATACCCATCTAAAAAAATCTGATTTGGATTTGTAACATTTTCTTCATCTTCTTCAGATATATCTCTGGCAAATATAGTAAGTATCAATTTATTTTTTTCATTTACAATTTTATTATAAGACCTCAACTGCCCATCAATTTTCACCAGTTTATCTTGACTGAAATTAAAATCTACCAACAACCTCTCTGAAATAGTAACTGGTAAAATATCATTATAATTACTCAATCTAGGTATCTTTATTTTAAAATTATAAAACCCTTCTCCAAATACTTCATGACTAAATTTCAAATCAGAACAAATTGTTCCTACAACTGTAACAACATTATTATCAAATGTCCTCACTTATATCTAGCCCCCTTACGCTCCTTTGTGATACTTAATTCTTATGTTATATTTCACTCTACAAATATATTTATTCTAGTTCTTTATAAATAGAACAAAATATTTAAAATTTATCAAACATTCAAGAAGCAGTAAGGTTTTTTATTATTTATCTATAATTTCATATATATTGACAATAATTTTTGAACATCTTCAATTTTCACATCATACATTAATGATAATGCTATAATCGGAAGTATCTTATATACATCTATTTTCTCACTACAAAATAACCTTATTGGAAATTCAAATGGCTCTATTTCCTTACCACTAAAAGAAGTTAATCCCCTCTGTAAACAACATATAAAAGAATCTTCATCATGTATACTTGAAGCAGTAAGTGTAGACTTAGTATTTAACCCATATGTTATAACTATTTTTTCGTTCAAATATTTAAAAATATTAATCTCATTTTTTTTATCGCTATTTATAATAACAGTTGCATTTTTACTCAAATTTTCATAAAAAACTTTTTTTATAAAATTCATATCTGAATGATTGTTATTTTTTTTTGTATCTGATACATCAACTAACACATCAATTCTATACTTATCTATTATAAATTCAACCTTATCTTTGTCTTGCAAACAAAAAAGTAAAATATCTATCTCATCTTTTAAATAAGTTAAAAATTCCAATATTTTCTTTACTTCAATAGTTTTTCTTTTAATTATATTTCTTTTAGAATATATTAAATTATCAAATAAAACAACTGAATTATAACCGCTATTTTCTAAAATATAAAAAGAAAAATCAGCAATAAATTTTGTATTTATATACTCTCCTAAAATTCCGATAACTTCTGGTTCAGACATGTATACATCTCCTTTAGCTAAACAATGATATAGTTATATTGTGTATAAATAAAGATATTTATGTATTAAAAAAGTATGGAATATTTATCCCATACTTCATATAATCCAAATCTTTTTAATTTTAAAATATTATCATTTTTTCTATTTTATACAATTATTTGATTTTGATTTATCAATTTTTCTCTGTCTTCCCGTATGGTCTATATAATAATCTTTCTTTATTATAAGTTCTGAAATTGGAACTATTTTATATCCTTCTTTTTGAAGTTTTTCAATAACTAATGGTAGATATTCAAGTACATACTTTGCATTATTATGAAAGAGAACTATAGAACCATTTTTTATATTTCTAGTTACTCTATCAACTACAGGTTTCACACCTAATTCTTTCCAATCAAGAGAATCAACATCCCACTGAATAGTATAATATCCACATTCTTTGGCTGTTTTAATCAATGTATTATTATAATCTCCAAATGGAGGTCTAAATAAGTTTGGTCTTTTTCCCGTAATATTATAAATTTTTTCTCCTGTAGTGTTTAATTCTTTTATAATTTCCTCTCTTGACAGCTTTGACATATGAGGATGAGTAGTTGAATGATTACCTATCTCATGACCTCTTTCGTAAATCTTTTTTACCATATCAGGATACCTATCAACCCAAAAGCCCACTAAGAAAAAAGTAGTTTTTACTTTATATTTGTCCAAAATATCTAATATTCCATCAGTAAACTGGTCTCCCCAAGCAGCATCAAAACTTATAGCTACCTTTTTTTCTTCTGTATTCACACTATAAATTGGAAGCATCTTATCTGATGCCAAAACCTCTAAAACTTTATATCCTATATCATTAAAATAAATCATGCTACCACTAAAAAATAAAATCAATATCAAAAATAATAAAAGCTTTTTTTTATTGATTAATATTACTTTCATACTTCACCTCCTATACAATTACGTTTATACTAAATTCTATTCTCACAGTAAATTATTATTCTTAAATTTTATTTTTATACAAAAAGAAAAGATAACTAAAAACTAGTTATCTTCATCTTTTTTAATCTGATATGTTCTTAAATTTTTACTTCCTAATTTACTCTTATCAATAAAATTTAACATACTTTCTGGTATAGTTACTGTATCTTTATCACCATCACTTATATATCTTTTTTCAGGATGTTTATCAAAATATTCAAGCCAATAACGTATACCAAATTTACCTGAATATCCCTGTACTCTGTGTATATAGTTAGGATTAAAGTCTTTATGAATAGAAGCATGTTCTGGCTTCCAACCTACTGCCAAAATCCCTATATTTTTATAATGCACCCCTTCATAAGAACCTTCATATAAATACTTTCTCTTCTCTTTATCCTTAGGTCTAGCTCCAAAAGGAAGTGCAAGTATACTCATTTCATAATCTGGTAAATATTTCTTAATAAACTCTACATTTTTTGCCAAAGTCTTTTGTATATCATTTACAGAAACTTTTCCTAAATTAATATGATTATAAGTATGATTTTCTATATCCATCCCTTTTTCTAAAATATATTTTAACTTATATTCCAATAAATCTTTTTGTCCAAATGTATTACTTCCTCCATTTATAAAAAATGTGACTTCTAGTCCAAAATCTGGGTGTTCTTTATTAAAATCTTGAAGTATGCCGACAACACAATTTGGGTCAACTTTTTTATTTCCATTTTCTTGTATTATTCTAAAATCAGTCTTATTCCCATCATCAAATGTTAATACAACAGGTGTTTTACCAGCTTCAATATCAATATTGTTATTTATAAAATCTTTTAAACTTACAAGTCTATATCCCTTTTCATATAAAAGTTTTAAATCCTCTTTAAAATTTTCTATGCTTCTAATATAGTTGTTTTTTTCTTCTCCCAATGAATGATACATCAAAATCATAACTTGACCAGCTTCGTTAGGTTTTACTTTTTCAAAGTCCACTTCAACATTTTTATCATTTTCTTTTACTCCTTCATCATTATTTTTCTCATCTCCATTTTGATTCAAAACAGATTTTTCTTCATAAACCTCTTTATTTACTGTTTCTCCTTTAGATACATTATTTTTTTCTTTATCTTCAAAATCTTTTGTATTACAACCTGTCAGTAATGATATTAATATAAACATTAAAAAAATCTTTTTTATACACTGTTTCAAGTAAATTCCTCCTCTAGTTTAAATTATATAGGTATATAAACACATATATTTCAAAAACTAAATCTATAAGTAGCTTTATCAAATTGCTTATATTTTATATTCTCAAAAAAGTATATAATTTAAAGGAGTGTTCATTTTGTCTATTATAAGAAGCAGTTTTGAAAATATAAAAGGACATAGAACAGAAATTAGCAGAAAAACTTATAAAAAAGAAGACAGACATTTTCACAGAGAAGCTAAATCACAAAAAGCCCAGCTTCTAAGCAAGCATCAGCATGGAACACGTAAAGATGTTAAAATAAAAATAAACAGAAAACTAACTTAGGGTAGATTTCTACCCTATCTCTTTATAACTTTACTTCCAATTGGACAAACTTTGATACATATACCGCAGACAGACCCTCTCCCTATATGATGGTAAAAATTCGACATATGTTCACTACATGCCTGAACATCTATAAGCTCTTCTCTTTTTATACCCGGATACCATAAAACCCCTTTTATAGCTAATGCTGGACACGCTTTCATACACTCTATACAACTTCCACATTTTGACTTTTCTATCGGCTTATCATACTTAACTTCTAAATTTGTCAATATAGTACCTAATCTAACTCTAGGTCCAAATTCCTCAGTTACAAGACATCCACTTTTTCCTATCCAACCAATACCTGCCCTCGTTGCTGCTGTCCTATGTTGAAATACTCCTTTATACTTATTGCCATCTACATTTATTGATTGAGAAGCAGCCACAGGCATAGCTAAAAATCCCCATTCTTGTAGCTTTAAAACTGCTTCTAACATAATTTGGTCTAATCTAAAATTTACAGTCCTATAGTGATGAAAATATACATGAGTAGGTTCTTCATCTATATCTGATATAACTTGATCAGAAAGCCTAATAGCAATAGATATACCAGTTTTTAAATGTTTCAATTCTTCAGGCAATACATCACCTAAGTAGCCAAAACCCACTTTTGTAGCTCCTGATTTTTTTAAAATTTTTTCAAGTTCTTCTTTATAGTTCATAAAAATCCTCCAAATACATCATAAAAAATACTAATTATATTTTACTACACTTTTAAAAAATAAAAAATTTAAAATTTATGTCAAAATTAATGATTTTGTTCATTAATTTAAAAATTTATGCACTGAATAAAAAAATTTCTAACATAAAATAATTTTAAATTGGTTAAATTAATAATGCAACTAAAACTTTAGTTGCAAATAAAACAGAAATACAAAAATAATATTTTAGGAGGGAAAATATGGCACGTAATAAGGCTATAGTTCCAGAAGCAAGAGCTGCACTTAACAGTTTTAAACTTGAAATTGCAAATGAATTAGGCTTGTCTAATTATGATAGTATAGATAAAGGAAATTTAACTTCAAGACAAAATGGCTACGTTGGCGGATATATGACTAAACGACTTATAGAAATGGCAGAAAGACAAATAGCAAGTCAATCAGGCAAGTAAATTAAAGGAGAAGAAGCTAAGACTTCTTCTCCTTTAATTTTATTGAAGTATATGTTAATATTAATAATTATGTTATAATTTAATGTGTCATTATATAATAAAAGTGTGGTGGTAAAAAATGTTTATCGATAATCTAAAGCATGAAGCAGAAAACAAATTGTTATTGCTTTATATTTTAGATAAATTCAAAGTACCATTAACCAATAATCAAATAACTGATTTCATTATGGAAAATGAAATTTTAAACTATTTTATGCTTCAGCAATTTTTATCAGAACTTGTAAATTCTTCATTAGTAGAATACGTAAAAAATGAAGATAATTACTACTATCTTATTACTGAAAAAGGAAAAAATACATTAAGCTATTTTATTGACAGAATTCCAAATGATTTGGCTTTAAATATAGATAAATTAGTTGAAAATAGAAAAAAAATTTTATTGAAAGAAACACAAATATTAGCTAATTATGTTAAAAAGTCAAAAAATGACTACATAGTTGAATTAAAAGTTATTGAAAACAATATAACTCTTATTGATTTAAAACTCGATGTTGTCTCAAATAAACAAGCTAAACTCATATGTGACAAATGGAAAAAGAAAGCTCAAGATATATACGGTGAAATAATTAAACTATTAATCGAATAGATTAATTATACATACAATATACTAGTTGGTTCTAAACCAACTCTTATATTTTTTATAATAATCATTTTTTTTAAATCTATAACAGTTAATGTATTATCTCCAATATTTGTAACAAACAAATACTTATTGTTAGGTTCTCTTTTTATACTCAATGGCATATTGCCAACTTTTACTCTGTGAAGAATTTTTTTGTCATTAATATCTACAACATGAACTAAATTAAGTTCTATATCAGTAACAAACAATATATTATCACTTAATCCCAGTTCAATATCCATTGGTGTTTTTCCCACTTTTATTTTTTCATCTATTTTAAAATTAGAAGTATTTAAAATACTAATACTGCCATTTTTCAAATGTGAAAAATTTGCATTTACTATATATATTTTTTTACCATCTCTGCTTAAATTTATATGATAAGGATTAATGTTAGCATAAATACAATTTTCTTTTTCATTATTTACTGTATTAATAACAGATATAGTATTATCTTTAAAATTTGCTACATATAATCTTTTATTATCATTACTTAATTTTAAATCATGAGGCATTTCTCCAACAGGTATTTGAGTTTCTAATGTCATTTTACTTATATCTAATACTGAAATTGAATTTGAATCTTCATTAGATACATATAACTTTTTATGATTTCTACTTAATTCCAAATGACACGGACAACTTCCAACAGAAATAGTATCTACTATTTTATTTAAAATTAAATCATATTTACTTATACTAGAACTATAAGAATTAGAAATATATAAATATTTACTATTTTTATCGCATACGATATGATGAGGACCAAAAAAAGGTCTTAGTCGTATTCTGTCTATTTCTCTTAATTCATTTAAATCAATTATAGAAAGTGTACTATCACCCATATTAGAAATAATTCCCATTCTATCATTATAATCCCTCATCATATACCTCCAAAAAACTATATAACATCTTAGTTTTATACTATGTAAAACTCTACTTTTATGTGCTAATGATAAAAAATAAAAGTTGACTATTAAATGTCAACTTTTCCTATAAATATTTTTCTTACTTTTCCTATCATATAAAGAGAACCGCAATATAAGATCATGCTATCTTTATCTGCTAGACTTAATGATTTATTAACTGCATCTTTTATATTTTCAAATGCCATAACTTTTTTATTATACTTTTTTATCTTACACATCAACTTTTCCAATGATAATGCCCTAGGATTATCCGGTTTAGTTATAATAATTTCTCTGCAAAATGGAACTATTTTATCAAGTATACCGTCCACATCTTTATCTTCTAAAATTCCTATTACACCTATTATCTTTTTATCGTAAAAAACTTTTTTCAAAACACTACTTAAAGCTTTTGCACCATGTAAATTATGAGCTCCATCAATTAGTACCAAAGGACTTCTTTTAAGTATTTCAAGCCTACCGGGCCATCTGGCATTAAAAAGTCCATTCCTAATAGATTTATTTGAAATATTTACATTGTGATAATTCTTTAATACTTCAATAGTTTTTAAAGCTACTACTGCATTATTTGCCTGATGTTTCCCCATTAAATTTATCTTTAAATCATCATAAATATTTTCATCAGTTTTTACATCAAATAATATACCAAATTCATCATACTTTTTTATATTTATTAAATCTACAGGAGCTATATAAAGTTTTGAATTTTTGTCACTACATATTTTTCTTATCACTCTTTCAGCTTCATAATTTTGAGGATGAATAACAACTGGACAATTTCTTTTAATTATTCCTGCTTTTTCATATGCTATTTTTTCTAATGTATCTCCTAAATAATTCACATGGTCAAAATCTATTGGAGTTATTACTGATACTAAAGGATTATCAACTGCATTTGTCGCATCTAATCTGCCTCCTAATCCTACTTCAAGAACTACATAATCAACTTTTTTTCTCTTAAAGTACTCGAATGCAATAGCAGTTACAATCTCAAACTCTGTTGGATGTTCTTTTCCTTCTGACAGCATCAAATCAATTTTTAACTTGATTAAACTCGTTATTTCAGATAAATCTCTTTCAGATATATTTTTTCCATTTATTTTTATTCTATCTGTAAATTTTTCTAATGCAGGTGATATAAATAAACCGACATCATATCCTTCTTCTATTAGAATATGACTTATAAATGACGAAGTAGAACCTTTCCCATTAGTACCGGCAACATGTATTACTTTTAAATCATTATGCGGATTACCTATTAAACTCAATAAATATTTTATATTCTCAAGTCCTAATTTACTTCCAAATTTATTTGTACTATTTATAAAATCTAATGCTTCCCTATAATTCATATAATCACCTCTATTGTCAATAAGCCAAGCTCTACGGCTTGGCTATATCTACTTTAGTTTAGATTTTGTATATTCTATTCTTTCAAGTACCTTATCGTACATTTCTTGATATTTTGCCTTTTTCTGTCTTTCTTCCTCAACTAATTTTTCTGGTGCTTTGCTAATAAAGCCCTCATTTGAAAGTTTTTTATTAACTCTTTCCAATTCTTTTTCAAGTTTTGCTTTTTCTTTTTCCAATCTCTCAAGCTCTTTCTCAAAATCAACTAATTCATCAAGCGGAATAAATATTTCTGCTCCATTTACAACTGCAGAAGCTGAATCTTCCGGAATATCCGATTTCTCTCTTTTTAATATAACTTCTGAAGCACTTGCAAGCGAAATTAAATATGATTTATTTTCCTCAACTATTTTATATACTTTTTCATCAGCAACAACTATAACTTTTGCCTTTTTAGATGGAGCTACGTTCATCTGTGCTCTAATATTTCTTATACTTTTTATAGACTGCATTATCAGTTCCATCTTTTCTTCTTCTAAAGGTTTATTATATTCTTCTTTATACTTTGGCCACTTTGATACCATTATACTTCCTTTTGAATTAGGAAGATGATGCCATATTTCTTCTGTTATAAACGGCATAAATGGATGAAGCAATTTTAAAATATTCTGTAGCACTTCTAATAATACTGACTGAGCAGTTTCTTTTGATTTAACATCTTCTCCATATAATCTAGGCTTTACCAACTCAATATACCAATCACAGTATTCATCCCAGATAAAATCATAGAGCTTTTGAGCCGCAATACCAAGTTCATATTTATCTAAATTAGTAGTAATTTCATTTATTATAGTATTTAATCTCGACAATATCCATTTATCTGAAAGAGTTAAATCCCTATCTATTTTTTCAAAATCTTTACTTTCATCTAAATTCATTAGTACAAATCTAGATGCATTCCATAATTTATTTGCAAAATTTCTACATGCTTCTACTCTTTCCATATAGAATCTCATATCATTTCCCGGCGTATTTCCTGTAGCAAGCATAAATCTCAAAGCGTCTGCTCCATATTTGTCAATAATCTCAAGTGGGTCTACACCATTACCTAAAGATTTACTCATTTTTCTACCTTGAGAATCTCTAACAAGTCCATGAACAAATACATGTTTAAAAGGAACTTTATTCATTTGCTCAAGACCTGAAAATACCATTCTTACAACCCAGAAGAAAATAATATCATATCCAGTTACTAACACAGTTGTTGGATAAAAATATTTAAGTTCTTCAGTTTCATCTGGCCAACCTAATGTTGAAAAAGGCCATAATGCTGAACTAAACCAAGTATCTAGTACATCTTCATCTTGTCTTAACTTTTTACTGCCACATTTAGTACATTTTTCAGGTTTTTGTCTGCTAACTATTATTTCTCCACATTCATCACAGTAGTAAGCAGGTATTCTATGTCCCCACCAAAGCTGTCTTGAAATACACCAATCTTTTATATTTTCCAACCAGTGAAGATATATCTTTACAAATCTATCTGGAATAAACTTTAAATCTCCTTTTTTAACTGCTTCTATGGCAGGTTTAGCTAATTCTTCCATTTTAACAAACCATTGGTCTGAAAGTCTAGGTTCAACTACTGTATTACACCTGTAACAAGTACCTACATTATGAACATGTTCTTTTTTCTTAACTAAATATCCCTGCTCCTCTAAATCCTTAACTAAAGCTTTCCTACATTCATATCTGTCCATACCTGCATATTTACCTGCATTTTCATTCATAGTTGCATCTTCATTCATTACATTTATTTGAGGTAAATTATGTCTAAGTCCTACTTCAAAGTCATTTGGGTCATGAGCAGGAGTAATTTTAACTGCACCTGTTCCAAAATCCATTTCTACATATTCATCAGCTATGACAGGTATTTCTCTATTTACTATCGGTAAAATAAGCGTTTTGCCAATTAAATGCTTATATCTTTCATCTTCTGGATGTACTGCTACTGCAGTATCTCCAAGCATAGTTTCTGGCCTAGTAGTTGCTATTTCCACATATTCATCACTGTCTTTAACTGGATATTTTATATGCCAGAAAAATCCTTGTTTTTCTTCATGTTCAACTTCAGCATCTGAAAGTGATGTCTTACAGTCAGGACACCAGTTAATAAGTCTATTACCTCTATAAATCAATCCTTTTTCATAAAGTCTTACAAATACTTCAGTTACTGCTTTATTACATCCTTCATCCATTGTAAATCTCTCTCGAGACCAATCGCATGAATTTCCCAATTTTTTCATCTGTTCAACAATTCTATTTCCATATTCTTCTTTCCAAGCCCAAGCTCTTTTTAAAAACTCTTCTCTTCCTATTTCTTCCTTAGTTTTTCCTTCTTCTTTATAAATTTTTTCTACTACTTTCACTTCAGTTGCTATACTTGCATGGTCTGTTCCCGGAAGCCATAAAGCACAGTACCCCTGCATCCTCTTCCATCTAGTCAATATATCCTGAAGTGTCTGATCTAATGCATGTCCCATATGAAGTTGTCCTGTAATATTAGGTGGCGGTAAAACTATAGTAAATGGCTCCTTGTCATAATCAATCTCTGCTCTAAAATACCCTTTTTCCATCCACTCATTATAAATTTTTTCTTCAAACTCTTTAGGATTATACTTTGTAGCTAATTCTTTTGTCATCTAATCAACTCCTTTTAAAATATCGACATATACTTTTAAATTTTAGACTTTTAATTTTTAACAGCTCAAACAATCTCCAAATTTTAATCTTTTAAACAAAATAAAAAAGCCCTTCTCTCCATATAAGGACGAAAAGGCCTTTTCCGCGGTACCACCTTATTTTTAGCTTTAAAGTTTTAAAGCTAACTCTCAAAATCTATAACGGGATATCCCGGCTAAATCTACTCATCACATGACTTTCAATTTAGCATCTCAGAAGCTACCTTCAGCAACAATTGCCATAGGAAGTCTTTCAGCCTATGGACTTCCCTCTCTTAATGGATTATTGCCTACTCCTCTTCTTCACCGATTTTATCTTGATTTTAAATCATTATACATACATATATTATAAAAGTCAAGATTGTGCAGAAGATTTTTTATTTACTACTTTGAAATTTAATACATAATTTGCAAGTGCTAAAAGAGTCAAGATTATAGCAAAAATTACAGGAACTATACTGTATGGCAAACCAAATATTAAATACAGCATTGCACCATAAAAAGATATAGTTGCTATTTTACCATACCTATTAGCAGGAACAACTACCTTATTCCTTTTATAGTAAAGAAAAAGCCCCCCTGCTATCATTAATAATTCTTTAATACCTATTATTATAATAACCCAAATAGGTAAAAATTTCTTAATTGTAAAACATGCAAGTACTGTAATCTGCATCATTTTATCCGCTAATGGGTCCATTGCTTGTCCCCATTTAGTTACTAAATTATATTTTCTCGCAATATATCCATCTAATACATCTGTAATTCCAGCTAAAATAAATACGTAAGTAGCATATAATATATTTCCTTCAATGTTGGCGAAAAAAAAGTAAATAAATACTGGTATCAATATAAATCTAAAAATTGTCAATATATTTGGTATATTCATTTTTACACAACCTTTACCAATTTATAACCCTAAAGTTATTTTAAAACTTTATCTTTCATTTTTCAATACAAAATAAAATTCACATAATTTACTTTCTTTTCATAAAAATCTTCATTGTATTTCATTTAATTAATTTTAACGAATATCTCCTCTCCAAATATGTTATTAATTCTTTAACCATATCATAATAATTTCTATTTAAAACACTCCAATCTCTTTGATAATTTGCATAAATATATCTTTTAACACTTAGTGATGGTAAATAAGGATTACCTCCATAATCAGCCTGTTCTTTATAAATACATAGTCTTGTCACTCTACCATTTCCTCGACTCAAATCAACAGGATTTATTCCAAAATCCATTTTTTCTTTATGTACTAATGCAAACCATGCATAATTATCTATTTCTCCTTTTATATATCCATATTTATTACAGCCTTTATCAATTTTTATATTATAATTATAATCAGACATTAAAATCCCTCCATAATGCCTTTAATAAAATATTTATAAAATCTCTATATATAATATTCTTCTTTAATATACTAAATGATATTCATGGTTAATTTTTTCATAAAAAAAAGCAGGTTCAAACTTAACCTACTTCGTTAATTTTATATAGAAAATCAACTTTATTTTTTGTCATCTTTACATATAAATCATCATCTATTTTTCCTTCTCTATGTAATTTATTACACAAATTAATAAATTCTTCAATCAAATCTATTAAATCCTGCTTCATCATTATACCCCCTACCATTATTTAACTATTTATTAGAATTATATGCTTTATTTCTACAAAATATACCTTTTACTTTTAAAATCTCTTATAAATTTATTTCTTAACACTTATTCTAGGAGGTAAATATTTAAAGGTGGAGAAATAATCTCCACCTTGTCAAATTTACTCAATATCAAGATATTCTTTCATAAAATTAGGAAGACTAAAACATGATTTGAAAATATCTTTATTTATATATTTTGTATTCTTTACAAGCCTTTCTAAATTTGCATTTAAAGGATCATATTTAAATGAAGCTAATGTAAAGCTCCACATACCTCCCGGATAACTTGGAACAACAGCCTTATAAGTTCTAACTATTGGAAAATGTTTTTTTAATATATCTCTAGTCCTCTTTAAAACTTCTTTATGGAATATAGGAGATTGACTTTGACATACCATTATACCATCATCTTTTAAAGATTTTTTTAAATCGACATAAAATTCTTCTGAAAATAATACTTCAGCCGGCCCTACAGGGTCAGAAGAATCTACAATAGCAACATCGTAGCATTTTTCTTTATCCTTAACAAACTTTATACCATCTTCAAACAAAAAATTAATTCTTTCATCATTTGGAGCATTTCCCGAAATCATAGTAAGCTTATCTACACATTCATCAACTACAACTTTATCAATCTCTACCATGTCAACTGACTCTAATTCTTTATACTTAGATAATTCATTTGCTACTCCACAATCTCCTCCACCTATTATTAATACTTTTTTAGGATTTTGATGAGTAACTACTGGTATATGAGAAATCATTTCATTATATATATATCCATCAAGTTCCGTTGTCTGCATAACCCCATCTAATACAAGGCAGCGTCCAAAATCATATGAATCTATAATATTTACATGTTGAAATGGAGACTTTTTAGATGATAAAACTTCTTTTACTCTGTAATAAAGCTTCATATTATCTCTTTCATCTTCTACTAACCATGTTTCACCATTAATTATTTTAAAGAATTCTAGTAATTGTATTTTTTCCATTTAACATTTGTTTGGCTAATACATGCCAAACACTTTCACCACCTTTCATCATTTTTATGATAATCTAACATATATTTTATGTAATATTTAATATTTTTTCAAATAAAATATTAAGCTTTTTCAAAACAACTTAAAAATCGCAAGTTTATTTATGCTCAAAAGGCAAAACATACATACCTTCATCTTCTTTCCATTCAGCATAAAAAACATCTTCTGGTTTATCTATTCCATGTCTTTTTAGCTGTTTTATAAGCCATTCTTCTTCAAATCCACATGCTTTAACATTATCCCACAAAACTTCACCATCTATAATAAAAGTTACAGGCAAATAAACAGGTTTTTCTGACAATTTTAAATCTTCATTTGTAGGAACCATATATTTTGACTTCTTCAATACACTTATCTTTCCATCTGATTCTAGTATAGCATATTCCACTTCACGTATAGAAAAAACATCTTTTTGTCTAAGTAAATTCTGAAGCTCATTTATATCCAATCTATTTTTCTTCAATTCATCTCTATCAATAACACCTTTACGAATAACTATAGAAGGATTGCCTTCTAAAAAACCTCTAACTTTTAAATATTTTTGTGTCAACATTTCAACTGTAAGCATTAACATCCCCCATAAAAAAAGTGCATATAGTATATGAAATATACTGATTTCTCTATCATAAATAGCATTTCCCAACAATTCCCCAAGTACAATAGCAGAAATAAAATCAAATGGAGTAATTTGACTAATTTGTCTATTTCCTATAAGTTTAGTTACAATTAACAATGCAATAAAACCTAAAATCAATTCAATACTTGTATGTATTAAATCCATACTTACCATCTCCTCTTTAACTTTAAAATAAGCACAAATTTAAACTATAATAAAACTCCAAATCAAAATACTTATTAAACATATTTTTTGCAGATAACATCAATAATATGTTTGATAAACATTTTTATAAAATTTAATATTATAAAATATTAAAATCTTACTTTATTTCCCTTCACTACATTGCTTAAATATTAATTTTTTTAAAACTCTTTCTTATCATGTAACTTAATCATTTCATAATGAATATATTAAATTATAGATAAATTTTTGGTGGAGGGATTATGGTGAAAAACTTCAAAACTATAGCACTTTTCACTTCCTTTTTTTTAATTCTATCTTTAACTTTTACTGGATGTAGCGAAAAACATCTAACAAAAATTACTGTCGCAGAAGTAACACACTCTGTTTTCTATACTCCTCAATATATAGCAGCAACAGAAGGGTTCTTTGAAAAAGAAGGTTTAAAAGTAAACTTTATAAACACAAAAGGCGCAGATAAAACTATGAGTGCTCTTCTCTCAAATCAAGCAGATATAGGTTTTATGGGACCAGAAGCTTCTATATACGTATATAATCAAGGTAAAGATGATTATGCAATAAACTTTGCACAGCTTACTCAAAGAGATGGCTCATTTCTAATATCTAGGAAAAAAATAGACAATTTTGAGTTTAAAATACTCAAAGGAAAAACTATTATTGGAGGAAGAAAAGGTGGCATGCCAGAAATGACCTTAGAATATGTTCTAAGAAAACACGGTTTAGAACCGGGTAAAGATGTAACAGTAAGAACTGATATTCAATTTTCTGTAATGGCAGGTGCTTTCAAAAGCGGAGAAGGAGATTTTGTAACTCTATTCGAACCGACAGCTACAATGATGGAAAAAGAAGGTGCAGGATATATAGTTGCTTCTATAGGTAAAGAAGGTGGTTATATACCTTATACATGCTACTGTGCTAAAAAAAGTTATATTGAAAAAAATCCCGAAATAATTCAATCTTTTACTAATGCAATCTATAAAGCATTAAAATGGGTTGAAAATCATAGAGCAGAAGAAATTGCTAAATCTTTACAGTCATATTTTCCAGATGCCGATTTAGAAGTACTTACTACTTTAGTTAAAAGATATAAAGAACAAGATACTTGGAAACCAGATTTAATTTTAACAGAAGAAGGTTTAAACCATTTAATGAATATTATTGATCAAGCAATAGGATTAGAAAAGAAAGCTCCATATAATAAAATAGTTACTACTGAATTTGCTAAAAATGCTATGAAAAAATAATATAAAATAAAAACACAGCGGAGAATTATTCTCCGCTATAAACTTCTTTCATATTCAATTTTATCTTTTATTCCTGCTTCTTCAAACCCTTTTAATCTTAAAACACAGCTATCGCAAACACCACATGCCTTTTCTCCGCCCTTATAACAACTCGTAGTTAATTCATAAGGGGCTCCTAGTTTTGTTCCCAATTTTATAGTTTCAGCCTTAGAAAGATAAATTAACGGTGCTTTTATTTCTATAGACTTTCCTTTTACTCCTGCTGCTGTTCCTTCATCTACAACTTTTTGAAATGCTTTAATAAACTCTGGTCTGCAGTCAGGGTATCCACTGTAATCTACAGCACTTACACCTATAAATATTGCCTCTGCTCCTATAACTTCGGCATATCCTAATGCATAACTTAAAAATAAAATATTTCTAGCTGGAACATATGTTACAGGTATTTCATTATCTCCTTTATAATCTGGTACATCAATATTTTTATCAGTTAATGCACTGCCACCTACATTTTCCATTTTAATTATTTTATGCTGTTTTACTCCAAAGTATTTTGCCACATTTTTAGCACATTCAAGTTCTCTATTATGCCTTTGTCCATAATCAAATGAAATAGGATACAGCTCATACCCTTCACTCTTTGCCACTGCCATACAAGTTGTACTGTCTAAACCCCCTGATAAAAGAACTACTGCCTTTTTCATCTTTATCCCTCCATTATTTATACTCCTTTTTCATCAGGTTCCCATATGATTTTATGAATTTGCAATTGAAATCTAACATCTAAATTATCTTGCAAAATCCAATTAACAATTTCTTTAGGTTCTATCTTATTAAAAACAGGCGAAAAAGTTATTATTCCCTTCCTATAATATTTTTTTATCACTTCTTTCGCCCACTCATAATCTTCTCTTGTACCTATTACAAACTTTATTTCATCTCTATCTTTCAAATACTTAAAATTTGTAAAAATCATCTTTTTACTTTCCATAGAAGATGGAACCTTCATATCCATTGTAAATCTATGATTAGGTAATAACCTATATTTGCCTAAATCAACCGAACCGTTTGTTTCAATATTGACTTCATATTCTTTAAGCAAATATAATAATTTGCTTAAATCTTCTTGAAGTAGAGGTTCACCACCTGTAATGCAAACTCTCTTATATTTAAATTTCTTTACCTCATTATATATTTCCTCTACGGACATTTCCTCTCCATCTTCATAGGAATACTTTGTATCACAAAAACTACATCTTAAATTACAACCTGTAAATCTAATAAATATAGTTGGAAAACCTGTACTAACGCCTTCACCCTGTATGCTTAAAAATATCTCATTGACCTTCATTATAAAAATCTTCCCTTTCTAATTCTGCATAGCTTGTTGGTGTTTCCCAAAGTCTTACCTTCTTTAGTAAATAATTTTTTGAATTTAAAACTCCATTAAGTTCATTAAAAATCCATACAACCATATTTTCACAAGTAGTATTAAAATCAAATACATCATTTAAATATTTATGGTCTAGTTTACTTATTATCTTTTCATTTACTATCTTTTTTAACTCATTAAAATCTATCACCATTCCTCTATAATCAGTTTTTCCTCTTACTGTAATTTCCAACTTATAAGTATGCCCATGTAGATATTTACAGTTTCCATCGTAATTTTCCAATTTATGTGCACTATCAAAAGTAAATATTTTTGTAACGTTTACAAATTTATTATGCATTACATAATCCCTTCTTTCTCATAGAAAAATATGCACAACCTATAGCTCCATTCAACTGCGGTTTATCTGGAATAATAACATTTTCAAAATCACTTTCTAAAAACTTCTGCATAGCTTTATTTTTAGCTACACCACCAGTTAAAACTAATATCCTGCTTCTAAAATTATTCAAAAGAGGTTTTATTCTTTGATATAGTGAATAATTTACACCTGCTGCCAATTCCTCTATTTTATAGCCTTCTGCTATCTTTCCTATGAGTTCTGATTCTCCAAAGACTGCACAAGTACTATTTAAATCTACAGGAGATTTATAATAATTAGTCAAATCATTTAAAGTAATTTCTAAGACTAAAGCCATATTTTCAAGATACCTTCCACTTGATGCTGCACATTTATCATTTAAAACTAAATCCGTAATAATGCCTTTTTCGACTTTAACTATCTTAGTATCTTGCCCTCCAATATCCAACAAAGTAAAGTCTTTTAAATTAGTTTGATATATTGCCCCGTAAACATGAGCCTTTATCTCATTAATAACAGTAGCATTATAAATCTTTAAATTGTTTCTACCATATCCCGTACTCACTATATCTATTTTTTCTCTATCTAATCCTAATTTTTCAAAATCAACATGTATTTTCCCATCAATATAGTTTGTATAATCTCTATAAAAAGTCATTGTTCCCAATATCTTCTCTTTTATCACTTTACCACTGCTATCTAACAATATAATCTTTACTGCCCTACTTCCCAAATCTATTCCTAAAAAAGTCATATTTTTCCTCCTAAAATACTGCTAATTTACTTTTATAATAAAATATTATCCTTTAACATATCTATAAAAGATTCTATACGCAACCTAGTTCTTGCATCTACTTTTCCAGGTAAATCTCCCTCTATTGTAAGTACAGGTATATCTAATTCATGTTTTACTATTATATCTTCTATCCCCCTATAACAAAAAGCTTGAACATAATGTATTATCCCATCTAATTTTCTAAGTTTTATCTGCTCCTTTATATCCTTTAATCTAAAGTTTATTCCATAAGGATATGAAAAATTTAAATACATATGATATACTGAATCATCTATATCAAATCCTGTCATAGAAAAAGCTCTCTGTACTTCATTATAAACAACTCTACCTCCAAATGCTTCTATGATACTGTAAATATCTGTGAAAATAGGAGGTACTCCAATATATCCAAGTCTTATTTCATCAATTTTTGGATTTCTATTCTCAATTTCTTTTATCTTTTTCTCTAAATCAATAGAAAATTTAGTATAATCACCATTAAAATCACTACAGCTTACATGCCACAAATGGTTTTCAAAACCACTTGCCTTATTATATTTCCACGTTAGCTCATCTAAATACTCTACTCTTTTTCTTATTTTATGAAGTCCTCTTTTAATCTTATCAACTTCATCTAAAGATACATTAAAAACCTTCATTAAGTTATCAATCTCTCTTTTTAAAATTTTAATATCCCTATTTTGAGGAAATGCAAAAGGATATATATTTATCCCCTTCATCTTCCATACTTCTAAAAGAGCTCCAGTATTTGAACAGTCTCCTTCTACAACACCAACTACATTGTTTATTCCATTTTCCAATGCCACTGAATATAAACCTTTTATCCAAGAACATAAATTTCTTGGAAATCCATCAATTTCAGCTTTTTCAATATATTCTTTGCCCATTTTCGATACAACAAAAATATTATTTAAATCTATAGGCTTAATTCCAGCAGCAAATAATACTTCTACTGGAATAGTTGTCGTCAATCCTACTTTTTCCACAATATCACCCTTTATTTTTCAACTTATTCTAAACTTTTCTATAACAACTCCAAAATATTTTTACAAAATAAAAGGACTGCCTCCAAAATAAAGACAGTCCCTAATATATGATTAACTAAAATGATAATACAAAATAGCTAAACCAATATTAGATTTTAAGTGCCGTAGTTTTGTTTATAGACAGGAGGCTTTCGAACTGTCTCGTATTAAAATATCATAAAAATCATTAAAAATCAATAAAATTTTATAATCAGCTACTAAGAGTTAAATAATTCAAAAGACATTTTGAAGTCAATCCTATAAAAATGCCTGTTCCAACTGCTGCTAAAAATAATATTGGAAAATAAATAAAAATATTTATATTTTTAATAATAAATGCTGCTACTAATAATTGTCCTACATTATGAAATACTGCTCCAGCAACACTTATACCAATTAAACTGACATTTTCCCTACCTACTACTTTAATAAGTTCCATAATTAATATACTTAAAATTCCACCTACTATGCTATACAAAAAAGATGATACACCTCCGCCAAATATTGATGCCAAAATGACTCTAGTTATTAAAACTATAAATGCATCTTTAAATCCAAATATCATAAGAACAGTCAATGTTATAATATTTGAAAGTCCAAGTTTTGCTCCGGGTGCTATAAAAGGTACAGGAATCATTCTTTCAACTAAATGAAGTACTAAAGCCATAGAAACAAACAATCCCATCAGCACTAACTTTTTTGTATCTTTCATATAAATAATCCTCCAATAATTCAAATACAAACATAATAATATATTATTTCAATTTATTTCTAATTGCTCTTGATAAAGAAAATAAACTATCTCTAAATCGAGATAGCTTTTATTTGTTCTTATTAAAAATTTCCTTTGCTATTTTTTTGCCTGTTGGCGTTGCTGCTAACCCACCAAGAGCTGTTTCTCTTAAATCTTCTGGCATACTCTTCCCAACTTTATACATTGCATCTACCACTTCATCAAATGGAATAACACTCTTTATCCCAGCAAGAGCCATATCAGCACAAATAAGTGCATTAGCAGTACCTATGGCATTTCTCTTTACACATGGACATTCAACTAACCCTGCTATTGGGTCACATACAAGTCCTAATATATTTTTGATAGTCATTGCAGCTGCATGTAAAGCTGCCTCAGGACTTCCACCAAATAATTCTACAACAGCTGCTGCTGCCATAGCTGATGCCGTTCCAGTTTCTGCCTGACATCCTCCTTCAGCTCCAGCTACAGTAGCATTTTTTGCCACTATTAATCCAACAGCTGAAGCTGTAAAAAGTGCTTCTATAAGCTTATCATCTTCTATTTCAAATTCATCACCTATAGTAATTAAAACACCCGGTATTATACCGCATGAACCAGCCGTAGGAGCAGCTACTACTTGTCCCATTGAAGCATTTACTTCTAAAACAGCCATAGCACTTGCAACTGCTTTAAGTATTCTACTTCCTGAAATAGTTTCTTTATTTTCATATCTATTTTTAAGCAGTTTAGCATCTCCACCTACCAGTCCACTAACAGATTTAATATCTTCTGTCAAACCTCTTATAACTGCTTTTTTCATAACATATAAATTATCTTTCATTAAATTAAATACTTCTTCATATGAAAGTCCACTATTTTCAATTTCCCTTAAAATCATAACTTCCCATATTTTTTTATTATTCTCCCTGCATATATGTAAAAGTTCTTGCCCACTGCCAAAATTATAACTCATAACCATTCCCTTTCTTAAATAGAGTTTATGATAAAAACATCTTTTACAGATTTTACACTACTTTTTATAATTTTTAATAAATTCATATCTAAAACATCATCTGATTCTATCACCATAAATGCATCTTTACCTTTATCTTGTCTGTAAACACTCATATATGCAATATTTATATTATTCTGAGCTAATATCTTAGTTATATTAGCTATAATTCCCGGATGGTCAATATGCCTAGTTATTAGAGTAGGATACTGCCCTGTAAATTCAAGCTTTAGCCCATTTATCTCAATAATTTTAATACTTCCTCCACCTATAGATGAACCCATAAGTTCTACAATAGAACTATCTGACTTTTCAATAATAATTTTAACTGTATTAGGGTGAACTTCTCCTAAATCAGCTTCCACAAACTCATATTCTATACCTTTTTGTTTAGCTATCTGAAGTGAATTTTTAAGTTTTTCATCACTTTCTTTCATACCTAATATTCCAGCCATTAACGCCCTATCTGTTCCATGTCCCTTGTATGTTTTAGCAAAAGAACCATGCAATAAAAACTTTACCTTTCTTGCATTAAAATCGCATAATTTTCCAGCAAGTCTACCAATTCTTGCAGCCCCAGCTGTATGAGAACTAGATGGTCCAACCATCTTAGGTCCAATTACTTCAAAGGCACTAAAATTTTTCATATATACCTCCTTTGAATTTTTCAACTTTAATTTTTTCATATTTCAACTTTTTTTAAAACGTTTCCAATATAATTATAACACAATACATCTGCTTCATCGAGTAATTATTAATCCCATATTTTTATATTTTTCTATAAAAATCAAAAAGAATAGCACACGCTATTCCTTTTACATCATCAATATACCATGTTCTTTTATAATAAGCTGAAGTATTTTTTCTTCTTCTCCATTTTCAGCATTTATATAAATAAGAAAACTGTCTTTTTTATAATTTACTAAAAATTCATAGCACAAAATTTCTTTTGAACCTTCAGTTGGAATAATTACAAGTCTACTTTTCTTTATCTGCGAATTAATACTCAAAATATTTTTTGCTTCCTTTTCTGTAATTTTAGGTTTTGGAATATTTCTTTTATAGTGATTTATAAGGTAGCCTTCTGCTTCAAAACCCTTTATACTGCCATCATCCATACTGACCTTTACTTTTATCAAATCACTGTAAACTAATACATTTCCATCTTTATAAGCAAAATTTATAACCAACTGGCCATCATATTCTTCTGAATAAGTTGCTTCCATATTTTTAAATCCAATTCTATCAAGAAAATTTTTAGCAATCTTTATTGCCTCTTTATTGCTGATTTTTTCATCTCCTACTGGTAGTGTATCAAGCAACCAAAGAAGTTTTCCACCTTTTTTCGTTATTGCCATAGTAATACTACTTTCTCTTTTGTTATTTTCTCTAAGTTCAATAATATAAGCTGGTAACTTAGTATTTTCCGTTTCTCCTATAATATTTGCAAAATACTTTTTTCTACTGCTTAATACATTTAGTGCAATTTTTTCTGCTTCTTCCTTGTTAATTTCTTTTCCCTTTAATTTTGCTTTTATTTTCCATATATGTTCTGAAAAAGGTCCATCATATATCAATTCAGGATATTTCTGCATTCTTTCTTCTACATTTACTAAACTAGTATTTATCATGTTTTCATTCATCTTATCAAATTTTCTTTTTGATTTTTTTATAAGTTCTGAAATTTTTAAACCTTTTTCATTAGAAAATTCATTCTGTATTTTTATTAAACTTTGAGATAAATAATTTGAATAATTATGCAGTTTTTCTATTATCTCCATATCGTCTTGAGTGAGAGTTATACCTCTACTACACTTTCTAGCCATAGCCATACTAAAATCTCCTACTTGACTTAAAAATTTTTGAGTTTTACTTACATCTTTATGCTTTATTGGAAGTTGAGTAAGTCTTTCTTGCGCATTATAAGCTTTATACATCAAATCAGTAAAAATCATAACATTCTGATTAGGCGTTCCCGTTATCATAACTTTAGCTAAATCAGATTGTATATTTTCTACTTCACCAAGTAAATCATAAAACATTCTCTGAAATTGATTTTCAATATAAATACTGTAACTATTTCTCTCTTGATACTGCTCATATCCCCATCCAAAAGTTAATATTAAAATAATTAGTGTAGATATAAACATACCTATAAAAATATTTTTCATATATTCCTCCCCCTACTTTTTAGCAAAAACGTGTTTTCCAATTTTTATAATAGGTTTTAAAGTCCATACCCATTTGCTCTTAGCCTTTGCTGGATTAAAAAAATACAAAGCTCCTCCTGTTGGGTCCCATCCATTTAACGCATCTCTAGCTGCTCTATATGAACTTTCTGTAATCGGTGCATATATCTGACCTGTATCTACCGATTCAAATGCTAAAGGCTGATATATAACTCCTGCAATACTATTTGGAAAAGATGGATGTTTTACCCTATTCAATATCACTGCACCTACTGCAACTTGTCCTACATAAGGTTCTCCTCTTGATTCACCATTTATAGCCATAGCTAATAATCTTATCTCATCTTCTTTTGTAATTCCCCTACTACTTGCTAAATAACCTCGACTAACTGCTTTAATCGTAATACCTAAAGCTTTTCTTGTCTGTGGACCAATATATCCATCAACTTTTAAACCATTTTTTCTTTGAAAATTCACAACTGCAATATATGTTTTAGGCCCATATATTCCATCTATTGGCCCTTTATAATAACCCCACTGCTTTAATTTTTTTTGAGCTATTTCTACTTCTCTACTATAATTAGGAAGTTTTTTATCACTTATTCCCATAGCTTTTTTTGTTTGACTTCCAACTATACCATCTACTTTTAGTTTATTTTTTCTTTGAAACTTTTTTACTGCATTAAAAGTCTGAGGACCATATATACCATCAACTTCACCATAATAATATCCCCAATATTTTAACTTTCGCTGAACTTCTTTGACATCTTCTCCTCTAACTCCCCAATATAAAGTTCTTGCATAACTTAAATCTATATAAAATATACCTACTATTAAAAATATAGTAAATATACACAGTATGACATTAAACTGTTTTTTCATGATGTTCCTCCTTTAAATTCTTAGTTATATTCTTTATTTTCTGTTAACATTTAGTCTTTTATTCTCTTTTCGTCAAATAAAAATTACTTTTAAAAATACAAAAAAGCTTAAGCAACAGTTTAAAATAAAATGTACCCTATAGAGTAAATAAAAAAAGCCTATTCTACAGAGTACATTTTATAGAATTTTTTGTTATATAATATATAAAAGTACTATATAATGTAATTTGAATTTTATCAGATTATCTAACGATATATTTAAGTATTAACTTAAATTGAGAATACTACTAAAAGTCTAAGTAGAAAAAAGGAGGGCACACAATGACATGGTGGTATAATCAAAATGACATAAGACAATGTGAAGATAAAAATGTTTTAAATGGTCAATTAAATAATATAAGAAAAAGATTAGAAAATAATGAATCACTTAGTATAAAAAAAAGTGCATTACTCATATTAAAAGGGATTATCTCTGCTATAGTTTTAACTTCTTTTGAATATGCTAAAAAAAATCCAGAAGTTTTTGGAATCTTAAAAACAATTTTTACGATGGGATTTTTTATATCAGCATTATTAGTTTTACAATTACCCTACGGTTTATATCAACTTATTAAAAGAATATATATAAGTACAACAAACAAAAAAAATGACAATTAATGTTTCATGTTTTGTTTCTCTAGTTGAGTTTAAAAGCGATATGGAATATTTAAAGTTTTGTACAAATAATTAATAATTCAAATAATAAGGAATAAAAAAGAGATGATTATTTATGCAAAACTCTAATAAATTAAAAATAAAAAAATTTGCTCAGAATTGAAATACAGTAGATAGGATACAAGAAGCATTAAAATAATTTCGAGAAACACTTAATCAAGCACTTGAATCAAAGCTTGAAAATCATTTTAAATATGGTAAAAATCATTCTAAGTGAAACAATCCAGGAAATATTAGAAATGAATACAACAGAAAAGTTATTCAAATATACTTCAACAAAACTATTCTAAAAGAAATGGTAAATTTAAGCTAAGATTATTTACAAATATAAAAAAAGAACTAATAGGGGTACCACCAACATCTCATAAGATGTTAGTGAGCCCAAAAATAAATATTACATTAGTCATTTCATTATTTTTTTCAACAATAATGCTAAAGCCTATCAAAACATAGAAATGTTTATATTCAAATTTTTCTATTATCTACACTAAATTGCTAATATTCATTATAAATAAAGCCAATCCAGATATAATTGAAAAATATGTAGCTCCAACTGCTAAAGCCTTTAAATCTTTCATAAAAATCTCTACCCCCTAAACTTAACTATCTTAATTTAAACATTTTCTTAATCTCATCTTTTAACCTCTACTATAACTTATACCATGAAACAGAAAAAATCAATCATCAAAATATTAATTTCTTATTAAATTTTTATTTCAAACCAGCAGATATTTTTATAGCTGCCTGATGTTTTGGATCTATCTTATTATCCTTGTGTCTTCTACTGTTTTTAAAATGTATATCCATATGTCCTGATACCCCATTTCCCTTTATAAAATCATAATTATATCCATATCCAAACCCACCACTTCTTCCACTTACCATTTTACCGGCAGGTTTTCCTTCAACTCCTGCATGAGGCATAGCAGTCATAGATGCAGCAATAACTCTACCGTTAATATAAACTAAAACTGGTCTCCTTTTCCAGCTAAATCCTCCCCAAATCTTTTTAATAATACTAGTATCATTTTTTGTTAACGGTTCTACATCAGCATGATTAGTTCCTGCAGTTACTTTAACTTTAAATCTTAATCCAATATAAAAATCTTGAACTGTTAATACAGTTTTATTTCTCTTTAACATCTTCCTTACACTTTTCCACCAGTCGAGATACTCCCCATAACCTCTTTTAACATTTCCTCTACTTACAGCAGAACTCACAGCAGCAGTATAACTTATCAAACCTAAAGATTTCATTTTCTCAAGTGTTGACATTCCTACAATGCCATCTACTTTTAAGCCATACTTCCTTTGAAATTCCTTAACTGCTTCTTCTGTTATTTTTCCAAAATAAGTAGTAAATTTATCATATCTATACATTCCAACTTCTTTTAATACTCTTTGTAATATTTTTATATCATTATGCCTCATTCCCTTTTTATATACTGATTGAGTTAATTTTCCATATCCAAATAAGCCAAGTGATTCCATTTTACTTAATGTAGATTTCCCAGCTATACCATCAACAGACAAATTATATTTCTTCTGAAATTTTTTAACTGCACTTTCAGTTATCGCTCCATAATATGTAGTAAGCTTTTCATAATCATAAACACCATCTTTCTTTAAAGCTTTTTGAATTATTTTTATATCATTATGATTCATTCCCTTTTTATAAACATCCAAACTAAAATTTTGTCCAAAACATGTCATTGTCGTTGTAAAAATATATACAGATGTCAATACTGAAACTAATACTTTCCTCACAACCATACCTCCCTAAAACTAAAACAAACTACTTAATCTGTAATTTACTATATCATTTTTTATCAATATAAATCAAATTAAATTAATTTTAAAAAAGTCTGTGAATGATTCACAGACTTTTTACTTTAACTATTTAATAAATCTTTTATAACTTCAGAAGCAATTATAAGTCCTGCAACAGAAGGAACAAAAGCAATACTTCCTGGTACTTGTTTTTTTCGTATAAAAGTTTCATTATCATTATTATTTACATATATAGGCTTTATAGGTTTTTCTTTAGAATATACAACTTTTAACCTTTTAACACCTCTTTTCCTAAGCTCTTTTCTCATAACTTTAGCAAGTGGACACATAGAAGTTTTATATATATCTGCTACTTCAAATTTTGTAGGGTCAAGTTTATTTCCAGCTCCCATACTGCTTATAATGGATATATTTCTTTTATAACATTTTTCTACTAAATCTAACTTAGAACTAACCATATCTATTGCATCTACTACATAATCATAACTATCATCTAAAAGTTTATTAGCATTTTCCGCATTATATAACATTTTATAGGTTGCAACATTAGCTTTAGGATTTATATCTAATATCCTGTTTTTCATAACTTCAACCTTTGGTTTTCCAACTGTACTTCTTAATGCATGTATTTGTCTATTTATATTCGTTAAACATATATTATCATCATCTACAAGAACAAAATTCCCAACTCCAGTTCTAGCAAGTCCTTCAACAACAAAAGTTCCTACTCCACCAATCCCAAATACTGCAACCTTTTTTTTACTTAATTTTTCAAGTCCTTTTCTACCTATTAATAATTCAGTACGAGAAAATGAATGTAATTCCATTTATTTTTCCTCCTAGTTAAATATTTTTATTTCCTGTGAAATAACTTTACCCTATTTATATCACAGCTATATTATCTCCAATATCTTTTTTTATTTCAACTTTAAATATATACTTCCTATATTTCAATTGTTCAGTTTCTTATAATATTTAACTTCAATCAAAATAAATTCAAATTTAAATAGTATAAAAAATAAAAACCTTTTCTATCTAAAAGAAAAGGTTTTTTTGTATATCTATATTTTTCCTTTTATTCAACTTTTCTTGTACTACATCTAAAAATCTTATCTTATTTTCTGTCATAGATTTATATTGTTCTTTAGTAATTTTCCCCTGATTCATCAAAGTATCAGCCAATTTTAAAAAATCGTTTACCAATACTAATAACTCCCTTAACTCTTCCTCTTTTTTAATCATAATCTCTAATTTTCCCCCTTTTCCCCCTTATAAAGGGCCTAAACCACAAATTGAACTTTAACGGAATTACATAAACTCTTTTTCATTAACTTTAATAAAAATATTAATTTAAAATTAACATTACTTTAAATTAATATTACATTTAAATATACTATACTATACAAATTAAAAAAATCCTTCTTTCATTTAAAAAAATTTTGAATTTTTTACAATTTATTTATAACTAACTTTAACTATAACTTTAAAATCTCAACCTAAAAAGGTTGAGATTTTAAAGTTATTTACTATAAAGCTTTATTATTTTTATAATAACTTCAACTGCTTTTTTCATTGATTTTATAGGTATATACTCAAATTTCCCGTGGAAATTATGTCCACCAGTAAAAATATTTGGACAAGGAAGTCCCATATAAGAAAGCCTTGCTCCATCAGTTCCTCCTCTTATTGGTTTTATTATAGGAGTAACACCTACTTCCTTCATAGCCTTTTCGGCTATTTCCACAATATGAATAACAGGCTTAATTTTTTCTTTCATGTTATAGTATTGGTCTTTCATTTCAACTTCAATAACTTTTTCGCCTATATCATCATTTAAATACTCTGCAACTTTCATTAACTTCCTTTTCTTTTCTTCAAATTTATCTCTATCGTGGTCTCTGATTATATAATATAATGTAGTTTCTTCCACATTACCATTTATATCATTCAAATGATAAAATCCCTCATAACCTTCTGTATGAGCAGGTATTTCATTTGCAGGCAACATAGAATTAAATTTCATTGCAATTAATATTGAATTAATCATTTTATTTTTTGCTGAACCGGGATGAACATTTCTTCCTTTAATTTTTACTTTAGCATAAGCTGCATTAAAGTTCTCATACTCTAATTCTCCAACCTCTCCGCCATCAATTGTATATGCAAAATCTGCTCCAAATTTTTCTACATCAAACTTATCTGCTCCCCTGCCTATTTCTTCATCTGGTGTAAAAGCTACTTTAACTGTACCATGTTCAATCTCAGGATTATTTACTAAATATTCAATAGCTGTAATTATTTCTGCTATACCTGCTTTATCATCAGCTCCAAGCAAAGTAGTTCCATCAGTTGTAATCAAATCCTCACCTATATATTTTTTAAGTTCTGGAAAATCTTTTGGTGATAAAACAATATTTTTTTCGCTGTTTAATACTAAATCACTTCCATCATAATTTTTAATTATTTGAGGATTTACATTTTTTGCTGTCATATCTGGACTTGTATCCATATGAGCAATAAACCCTATAGTTGGAATATCTCTGTCCGTATTTGCTGGTAATGTTGCCATAACATACCCATTGGAATCAACACTTGCATCTTTTAATCCTATCTCCTTTAATTCTTCAACTAAAACCCTTGCAAAATCAAGCTGACTATTTGTACTCGGATAAGTTTGCGATTCTGAATTAGATGTTGTTTCCATTTTAACATACTTTAAAAACCTATCGATTAATTTCCCCATTTTAAACATTTCCTTTCTTTTTTGATTTACATAATCTTCTCTGTCTTTTATATATATTTTACTCAAAGTTAAAATAATATTATTTTCAGATGAATCAAACTTGACATTATTTATAGTTTTCACAGGCAGTACATCAATAGAAGTTCCCGTTATAAAAACACCATCATACTCAGCTATTTCATTTACCGAAATATCTTTTTCTACAACTTCTATATTATTTCTCTTACATAAATCAAGTATTTTTTTTCGTGTAACTCCAAGTAATACTTTTGAAGCTGGAGGTGTATATATCTTTTCATCTTTTACAAAAAATAAATTAGAACGACTGCCTTCTGTTATATCACCATTTTTATTTACTAATAAAGCCTCAAAAGCCTTTTCCTTCTGTAATTTTTCACTTATTAAATTTCTTAAATTTTTATTAAAAATTTTAGCATTCGGTTTTTGTCTTTCCGTTTTATATAATACTGTATGTATACCTTCTTTATAAAAAGATTTAGGTGGATAAAAACTCTTTATAAAATATACATATATCTCATCGAAATCGTTTTCAGAACCAATGCATAATATCTTTATATTATTATTATACTCTTTATTGCTATCAATTAATTTATGTATATATGAAATTATTTCCTCATCACTTACACTTAATTTCTTATTTAAAAGATGTGCTGATTTTCTAAGTCTTTCAATATGTTCTTCTAAATATAATGGAATACCTTCTATAATTCTTATAACTTCATATATAGATGAATTTTTAATTGATTTTGCCGGATTAACCTCACTTGTAGAATAAACTTCTCCATTATATACCAAAAAATTAAAAATAGCTTCTTTATCCATACATTCACCCCGTTGACTTATATCTATAAAAACCTTATAGAAAGCAACGCATACCTATAAATCTTTATAGATTTATAAATCTTATCCGATACTTCTATTATGAGGCTATAAGCCTGCATAACTCGAAGTCGCTTTCTACTTTTATGGGATTGCACAGCTTTAAATTAAGCCAACGGTTTTCACCTCCTACTTTGTATTTCTGCTGTG
>NZ_FRAJ01000014.1 GCF_900142285.1 Caminicella sporogenes DSM 14501
ATATCTTTGAGTATCAAGTATTTGAACAGGCGAATAGGGTCTTTGGCACCACGACCATGAGTTAGATTATAATTCTTTTCTACTTCCTCTATGACAAATGAAAAGTCTACTAGTTCTTTGATTTTGCGAAGTATGTGATCTTTTTGAATAAGTATATCATATAAGTCAGCATATTTGCTAATCATCATTTCTTGTTGCCTTTTTAGCATAATAAGTCTCTCCTTTATTTTTTCTATACTTATTATATTCGACATCTACTCCCTAATCTCCTTTTTGCCACTTAAAAAACCTTATCATAATTTCTTATGATAAGGTTTGACTTTTTCAGTGACCTCCTATAAAGTAGGCTTTTTTTTATTGTCTACTCTATAGGATACATTTTATAAAATAGTTTTTTTAAATTGTCCTTGACAAAGGGTACATTTTACTCTTTGCAGGGCTTACTGTTTTCTATCCTCGTTCAAGGGAATATATACATTTTTTGTAAAACTTTTGTTCTTATTGAAATTTCAACATCTCCTAGCTGTGTTTTCTTTTAATCAATACTACCGACTCCACATGCATAGTTATTGGGTTTTGAATTAAAAGAAAACACTTGATATGTTCTAAACTATTATTTGGTAATTTAACAATATTATTACTTCTTTATTAAATAATACTACACTATATGCAAAAAACGTGTCACTAATACATAATGAAAATAGAGTTTAGTCAACTTACAACTTACTCAAATTTAGTGGCTATAAAATCTTAGAGAATTATAAATTAATTTTTATATAATTCCGCAAAAGTTATATTCTTAATGTTACACAGCAAATTATAAATAAACTTATCACAATTACTACTTGAATTAATAGCACTTATATCAACATTCATGAACATACTACCTATTTTGCTGGATTTTTTATCTTTCATTAAATGGTGGTCACATATTCCATGCCAAAGCATTCTAAATAAATAATTATAATTTCCTTTTCCATTAATACCTATATCTTCTAAAATATCAAAAACTGATGTGCTTTTCACTCTAAGGTTTTCATTATCATATAAATCAATAAAAGAATCAATTAAAATTTCTCTAAAATGATTAGTAATATTTTTTTCATTTTTGTTAATTTCTTTTAAAAAATTAATGATTTTTTCCTCATAAGTTAGAATTAAATTTTCTTTTATATTAAATAAAGCTCTAAATACAATCACTAATGAGAACAGTACTTCTTTATCGTTAGGTTTTTCAATTTTATCATGAGAACTCCAATTTCTTAATAATTTTATTATTTGAAAATATGTAAGCTTTGTTTTCACAGTTAGATTATCATCAAATTTTTCTTTAATATTTCCGTAAAATTTAGGGTGTTTTACGTTTATTACATCAAAATATAATGATGCTATTCTTACAATTTGAGAATAAATTAGCATTTTATTCTTTTGCTCTGGTTCACTTATTGGCAAATTAATTTTAATTTGATGTAACATTGCTTCTAAATCTGTTTTAGTAATTCTATTGTCTGGTTTGCATACTTTGTTAAATAGTAAAATACTCTCAAAATCATCATTAATTCTTTTTAACCAATAATTACACATTTGAATTATTATACCTCTTGTCTGATAATACGAAGTAGACTTTTCTTTAATCCATTTTCTAAACCTATTATTTTCACTACTACCTATAGATTCTTTCCTAAATGATTCAGGAGGAACTATTTTTGCAGCTTTGAATGCATTACTCCAGTCATTAGCTGTATTAGAATTCTTTTCAAAATTAATATCATTATTGTTAGACAATTTAATGATCCTATTCAGTTCATTTATTGCTTTAGCTCTATCTCCACTTTCAATAATATTAATTATATTATTAATTCCATCACCTAATAATTCAAAAGCTTCATCATCCTTTTCTAATTGTTCAATAATATAATCTACTTCTACTTCCTTGTCACTAATAATTCTCTTTAACTTTTCAACAATTTTTTTTCCTTCGCTATATCCTGTTTCATTGCCAGTTAACATAGCAATCCTTTCCTTAGGAAAACATTTATTCATAAGGTATATAAATATGTAATATCCTCCATTTTCTCTCATCTTATCATAATTTTCTGAATCAATATCACAAATTATATCTTTTAGTTTATCAACACATTCATCCTTATCTCCTAATTCTCTAAAATCAATATCAAGCACAACTAAGTCGAAATCTCCAAAATATTCGTCTATATATTTAAGTCCATCTAGAAAGTTTGTTATTACTGTTGTTTCAGCTAATTCCATTCCATAATTTTCTAGTTTTTGATTTATATCATTCTGATCGAAAATTTTTCCACCATCAAAATCTTCGATCCAAAGTACCCTCTTAACATCGGTATAATTATTTAGTAAGTTTTGCATATCCTTTCCCCCTTATAAATAAGTCTCTTCTGAATAAAATTGACATACTATATGTATTTTCGATTTTATTTACTTCAATATACTGTTTCAACTCATTTTCTCCTCTAAAATTTGAATTAATCATTTTCAAAACTTCCTCTAAGGATTTTATTCCTTCCTCTGTACCACCTCTATAAGTTCCAAAACCCTCATCTATTCTATTTGAAGTAACCAATCTTAAATAGTCTGTATTAAATACCCTAACCTCATCAAACTCTAATGTGCTTTTAAAATTGCTTTTTTTACTTCCATACGTCAATAAATTTATAAAAATCTCAATAAATACTTCTATAAGAAAATCACTTGCATAAGAATTTTTCTTAATTCTCAACATTTCCCACGATTCATTTTGCAATTTACAAATTTCCATCATATTTTTATTTATCCACTCAAAACATGATGCCTCATTTACTATTATACTTTTTTCAAAATCTACTCTTAATTTTTCCATATCCAAACCCACTAATTTGAATTCGTTTCTTATCCTCATTGCTCTTTCTGATGATTCCATAAATATTCTAAATAAAACCCTTTCTAATGCATAGTTAATTAAATGATCTAAACATACAATCTCATTGCTTAAATCATTTTGCTTAGCAATAGATTTTCTGAATCGAGTTTTTAATTCTACTGAATCATTAGAATGTCTTAACTCAAGCATTTTTATTTGCTGCTTCATCATATTTTCGTTATTATATGCAAATAATAATTTTTTTGCATCTTCTTTATATTCACTTGAATTTAATAGTTTCTTAGCAACATTCAAAACTACATCTGGATATAATATATTTGTCCATACGTGTGAATATCTTCTGACCATTGCAGTGTTTTTTTTGTTAAGAGCTTCAAGATTAAGATAGGCTTTTTTCAAGTCTCCTTTTGCCTGTTTAAGCTTTTCATTAGTTTCTAAAAGTAAATTTCTTTCTTTAACTAAATCCAAAAATATTTTTATCTCTTCAGCAGTACCTTCTGTTACTTCAATTGGAATCATAGGAATTCTTAATAAAACTTCTTTAGATATAATTTTATCTTTGAAAGATTTATACTCTTTTGTCCTATTTTCAACATTTTTAATGTATGGAAGTAACCCATCAAACTTAACCTCTATTCTTTCATCCAAATATTCCTTACCTTCTATTTTAGGTATATATATATTTCCATCGCATACAGATTCACCTAATAAAATTTGTATCATTACATTGCCTAATCTTCTTAAGCAATAACTAACATTTTCTTTATCATATTTAAGACCATCATGTCCTTTTCTTCTACTAAAAAGGCTTATAGCAGACCACATTAAAATATATAAATATGGTATCTCTAGATTGTATTTTTTTGTAAATTCATCTTTAGCTAATAAATGCATACAATCATAAATATATTCTTCTCTTTCCCAATAACCATCGTTATAACTAAATGATTTAATAATATACTTAATTAGTTTTCTTAAATATTTAATGACTTGATCTCCATCCTCTTTTAGTATAAATATTTCTTTAACTTTTTCTATAGTTTTATTACAAAGTGAATAAACATCTTCTCCTATTTTTTCTATTATACTCGGTACTACTTCATCTTTTATATCTTTTTCTAAATTTTCCAAAAAAATACCTATACATTTATTACAATACATAGCAAACAGCGTAGTTATTTTATTGTAATCTAACTCTGAACTCTTAATAGTTGAAACTATAATATTACTACAATCTTCTATATCTTTAGCATTCTTAATCTGATTTGCTATTATTAAAAATTCTCTTTTATTTGTATCAATACTGCTTCTTTTTACACATTTTAAATTTTTATTCATTCAATCATCCTCCTATTATAGGTAATAAGATTTAACACCTACACAAGACTATTTTAAACTTTATTTATAAAATTTAATAGTCAAAAACTATGCGAGAAGTTTTATCCATCACAGAAATGTTTACGTATTCTCTCAATAACTTTATTTCTAATACTTGTTGGTTCAACTACTATTACAGAACTACCAAGAGATAAAATATCTCTAACAATTTCTGACTCTTCAAAACTGTAATAGTACACTTTTAATATGTGCTTATTCTTTTCTTTATCAATATAAGCTTCTTTATCATAATGAGAAAACAAAGAAAAACAACGTTCTACAGTATTAAACCTATTCTCGACTTCCAGTACTAATGGATTTTTCAAGTTCTTTTTGCTATTAATAAAATTTAATATTTTGTCTTTAGTCTTAGTATCGATTTTATTCATAATCTCAATACTTTTAAAGCTTGATACATTAATTTTTATTACTCTATCGCAATCTATTGGTAATACTGCTACTCTATATTTATTGTTTCTTATTGAATATTCAATTCTATAGGGAAAACCGATTTTATCCTTGTATAATTTTCCTTTCTTGTTTATACTTGTATACTTAATTGACTTATCTTCTTGAATGGCAGTTGATAAAATTTTTAAAAAACTTTTAAATTTTTCATCTTCTAACTTGTCTCCATTTTTATCTATATTTTTTTGTATCCAATAATCTAAGTAATTCCATGTTTCTATAGTCTTTAATTTTTCTGTAAGTTTTTTAACAATAGTATCATCTATAATAGCTTTACTTTTAGGGTCTTCAATCAACATTTTTAACCACCGAAGTTCAATCTTTGTAGGTCTTATTGGGATATTGGAGTCAATAGATAGTGTATAATTGTTATTGTTTTCTTTTAATAATTTAATTCTCCTGCACTCATCAACATTTTTATGGCTATTTCTCGATTCTTTATTTAAAATTTGCCACACAAGTGAAGGCTCTATTTCATTGAAAGTATTATTCTTAAAGAAATTTATTATATCTTTTTCTTCATACTTTACTCCATTATATATGTCATTAATAATATTTTGAATACATTGAAAATATCTATTTTTATATTCATTAAATAGCTCCATAATTTTTAAGAGCCTCCTTCCAATCATTTTCTATTTTTTCATATAGATTATGATTGTCACTCTTCCTTACTTTTGCAAAACCTGCAAATGACCTAATCCAGGGTATTAATTCATTAGGATCTGTTACTTTTATCTTATATAAATATTTTCCTTTTTCAATTTTGTCGAGAGTTCCCCATTTTCCTTCCTTTAAAATTCTTTGAAGAATATATCCTTCTTCACTCTCATCAATAAAAAAATCAATTTCTACTTCTATTAACCCTTGATTTTCATTGAGTAAAACAGCACACCAACTATTTTCAATAAATTTATTATATTTTTCAAAATTTACTTTAGTACCAATATCTCCAGCTTCTGAAAACTTATTGATTTTATCTAATCTGTAAAGACTACATTTATTTGACATTTCATCTAAGCTAAATAAATATTGTCTTCCATAGCAATATTCAGTGATAATTTTTAAAGGTATTACTACTCTTGGATTCTTTTCATTGCGATAATAAAACTTCATCTTTCTACCATTTTTTATGCAATTTAAAATGCACGTAACAACCTCATCATCAATTATTCTGTTTAATAAATGATGTTTAAATATATAAATTTCTTTTTCGTTAAAATCATAGTTTCTTTCATGCTTTAAATAGTTTTTAATGGTATCCATTAAATAGTATCCAGGAACACTTATTAATGCCAAATTACTATAAAATTGAACTGCATAAAATATTTTAACTATTTCATCATTTGTAAAGTCTTTAAAAAAATCTTCCACCAAATTAAAAACTTTTCTGTTTTTTACATTCCTAGTTACTATGATTCCTTGTTCAATCATTTTATTGATTTTTCTTCTTATAGTACTCATATCAATATCTACTGACAATATCTCAGAAAGATTATCCATTATTTCCTTCATACTTAACTCTCGATTTTCTACATTTAAAATCTGTTGTATTAGAAAAAAATAATTTATATCATTTACAGTAAATGTTTTTATTAGATATGAATTAACTAAAAAATTTTCAGCGGTCTTAAACATATCATATTTAAATCCAATATACTTCTTATTACTTATGAAATTTTCATTCACCAATTCTTGATCAATAAAATATAAAATTCTTCTACGTTCATTATCATATTTTCTACCACTAATCCCTATACTTTCAAAATCTTCTCTGCCGTAGCACCCATAAATATATAAATGTCTTAGAACATTTCTTATAGTATCGTATGACTTGATAAAATTTTTATATGCCCCTTTTGCCATACTTATCACCTTCGCATAGTTTTTGAATAGTAATATATTTCTCACAATTATATAATACATATTGTCCCAGTATTTAACAAGTAATAAAGCCCATTAACAAAAAATTTTGTTAAACATTAAGTTCGCATAATTTTTGAAATGTAATGTTTAGAATTTGTATATATAATAATCAAGGGAGGTGAAACTACATGTCTTACATATGTTTTAAATGTCCATTTAAAGTTTTATGCTTGATTCTGAAACCATCTAAGTGCAGTAAGTAATTAAAAGTCTTAAACTATTATTAAAAATATTTTTTGGGAGGTCTTTCTATGGAAAATAAAAAGAAAACTGGAACAATATCTGCTGGTATTAAGGAAGTTTATGAATGTAAAGTTGGACTTGAAGCACTTTCAAGGGCTGGCCGAAACAAAAACCTACATGGTATTGTACACGAAGTTCTATATAAAGACGCTCAAAACTTAAATCCATCTAATATTATAAAAGGAGTCAAAGCTTCATTGTCTAAATCTTCAACTGCTATTAGAGATGATGTGGTTCTTATGCAAGCTGGTAAAGTTATCGGAAGATCGCAATTAAAGGATACTGCTAAATCAATAAGTCATACAGTTAAACAGGTTTCTTCAGGAAAATACCAAGGAACTGTTTTAATGGGAACTAAGGAAACAGTAAAGGCTTACAACAATGAAATAGCAAAACTAGCTTCAAAAGGTGTTAAAGTTACTCAAAAAATGAAATCTACAGGTATTTCTTCAGCAGATACCGCTCGTATAGCCTCAAAAACAATAGGTGGCAACTTAACTAGCAAAGTATTAACTAGTGCTGCTAAAGGGTCTGGTGCTATAGGTGCTGCTGTTTCAGGCGGTATAGAAGTCATATGTGCTGGCAAAGACCTTTTAGATGGTAGAATTGACGGAGAAGAATTTGCATCAAGGGTTATCAAAGAAACTGCTGGCGGGGGATTATCTGCAGCTGCTGGTGGTGTTGCAGCAACAGCAGCTGCAACTACCGCAGCGAGTATTTTAGCAACCACAACCGCTCCTGTTTGGGCCCCTGCTGCAATAGGGGTAGGTGCTGCAGTAGCAGTAGGTTCAGCTGTAAAAGGAATTTGGGATGCTATTTGGGGCTAAACTTTTTTAACTGTAAATTTTTCTATGCTTCAACAAAAGTAAACTTCTAGATTTTATACAATCATAAACATTCATCTTTCATGTTTCTACCAATGATGTTTACTTAGTATAATAAAGGATAGTATCATTTCTTTCAATGAAGTGGCTACCATAAAATATCTCATGAAATATGGTACTATCCTTCAAAAAATTAAAATAAAACTTCAACAGACTACTTTTACTTTAAATTTAAAAAAACAACTTCGCCTCTTAAAACTACAATGCACCTTAACTCAAAACATCCCTAACCACAACCCCTGTCTTCAAAACAAACTCTACTTCAACCAAAGATACAACTCTTATCTTTTCTACTAACACCCTAAATAATTCTTCATCAAATCTATTTATAGGTTCATGCTCCTTAAGTATTCTCTCTATCTCTCTAACTCTAGAGTAATTATTCTTACACTCCATTTCAGTTTTTGTATATGCTAGTCGCTTACTTCTTAAGTTTTCCATCTCCAAAACCAGTCTGTTGTATTCTTCATCATAAATATCACTGTCAATACTGCTTCTAGAATTTAGCCTTATTAGATTCGTTATCTGCTCCCTAAGTTCTTCAAGTCTTGAATCAATAGCTTTTATTTTTTCATCATCTTTATTTTCACTTAGAACTTTTTCTATATTGTCCATCATTTTCTTTATAAATCCATCACTATCCTTTATTACCTTATTAGTCACCCTAACAAATGCTGCCTTTAGCTTTTCTTCATCTACTGCTTTCATATTACAGCTTTTGGGACCGTTTTCATCTCTTGTTCTGCAGTTCCAAACATACTTCTTATATTTATCAGTAGGTCCCCACCTTTTTCTTCTGTATACTGCCCCACAATTCCCACAAATTATCTTCCCTGAGAATGGATACTTACTGCTGTGTTTTGACCTTCTTTCTTTATCACCAAAACCTCTAAGGTCTGAACGCCTTTTCATTTCTTTTTGAACAGCTTCAAACATCTCTTTACTTATTATAGCTGGATGGCTGTTTTCAACATAATATTGAGGTGCTTGTCCCTTATTCTTCACTCTCTTATGTGTTAAAAAATCTACCGTTATTGTCTTTTGAAGCAGAGCATCACCTTTGTATTTTTCATTCTTAAGCATTTTGGTTATAACCGTTGGGTGCCACTTCTTTTTTCCTGTAACAGTTGGTATGCCATCTTTTGTAAGACCTGCTGCAATTTTATCTGCACTTTTACCTTCAAGATATTCTTTAAAAATTCTTCTTACTATTTCAGCCTGCTCTTCATTGATGATAAGATCTCCATTTTCATCCTTATCATATCCCATAAACTTTTTGTGGTTTACCCTGACTTTACCTTGCTGAAAACGTCTTACAATTCCCCACCTACTGTTTTCACTGATTGACCGACTTTCATCTTGAGCCAAAGAACTTAAAATAGTAAGCAGTACTTCTCCCTTTGAATCCATAGTATCTATATTTTCTTTTTCAAAATAAACTCCTATACCTTTTTCTTTTAAAATCCTTACATATTTAAGGCAGTCAAGTGTATTTCTTGCAAATCGACTGATGGATTTGGTGATAATCATATCAAACTGCCCTGCCATTGCATCTTCAATCATTCTATTAAACTGGGCCCTATATTTTGTGTTGGTTCCAGTTATCCCTTCATCTGCATATATCCCTGCATACTCCCAATCCGGTCTTTTTCTAATATAGTCCTCATAATAAGTAACCTGAGCCTCATAACTTAAAAGCTGTTCATCAGTATCTGTACTAACCCTACAGTAAGCACATACTCTCTTCTTTGTTTCTTTTGGTAATCCTTTAATCACTGCTATAGGTTTGGCAGGAATTATCGATACTTTTTTAGCCATTCTTAAACCTCCTTACGCTAAGCCATTTTTACCTTTTTTCTTTATAAATTTTTCTTCTAGAATTATTCCATTTTTAAGTTCAAAACAGACATGATTTGGCGCTTTAACTAAAACCCTTTCTACTAGAGATTTAAAAACATCATCATCAAAGTCTGTAAGTAAACCATCATAGTTATTAAAGAAATTTTGTATTTTATCCATTCTAAGCTGTAGCTCTTCGTTGTTTTGTTTATAACCTGAATTATCTGATTGTATTTTCTTTAATTTATCCAGCTGCTTTTTAAGCTCCATATAATCTTTCTCATAATCTTCTGTAAAAATCTTTCCCTCTATTTGAAGTCGAATAAGCCTCTTAATTTCTTCAGTAATATTTTTAATTTCTTTTTCTACTTTAAACTTTTCAGCATTTTTATCTTCTAATCCCTTTTCTACATTTTTCATAAAGCTAGATAAAAACTTCTCTTTATCTTTATAAAATCTATTAAAAGCTCTAATAAAAACTGCCTTTAAAGTCATGTCATCAACAGCCTTCATGCTACAAGCATTTTTTCCTTCCTTTATATAAGTACTGCACTGCCAGACAATTTGTCTGCTTGGTGATTTACTGTTCCAAGTTCTTCTTTTAAATACTCCTGTGCAGTTGCCACATATAATCTTTCCACTAAAAGCATATCTATTTTGGTATTTATCTCTTTTCTCTGGTACATTTCCATACTTTGCAGCCCTATCAGCCATTATTTCCTGTACTCTATCAAACTCTTCCTTTGATATGATAGGCTCATGATGGTTTTTAACTAAATATTTAGGGCTTTCACCATCATTTCGTTTTCTTTTGTGAGTAAGGTAATCAAGGGTTACTGTCTTTTGCAGTAAAGCATCACCATAATATTTTTCATTACTGAGAATTCCTTTAATAGTACTTTCCTGCCACTTCTCTTTTCCCGTTATTGTTTTTATTCCATCCCTCTCAAGACCCTTTTTAATTTCATTCATACTTTTTCCCTCAAGATACTCTCTATAAATTCTCTTTACTATTTCAGCTTCTTTTGGATTTATTACAAGTTCACCTTTATCATTCATGTCATAACCTAAAAATCTTTTAGTAGCAACATTAATCTTACCTTCTTTAAATCTTTTTCCAATAGCCCATTTAATATTTTCCGACATATTCCTTGATTCATCCTGGGCAATTGAACTAAGTACTGAAAGGATTAATTCACTTTCAGCTCCTAAAGTGCTTATGTTTTCCCTTTCAAAATAAACACCTACATCAAGACTTCTTAGGAATCTTACTACTTCTAAACAATCTGCTGTGTTTCTTGCAAACCTTGAAATAGATTTAGTAATAATTAAATCTATTTTTCCTCTCTCACAATCTTTAATCATCCTATTAAACTCTACTCTTTTGGCTACTGTGGTACCTGATATTCCTTTATCTGCATATATCCCTACAAACTCCCATTTTGGATTGTCTTTAATATATCTTTCATAGTATGTAGTTTGTATTTCAAAAGACTCAGATTGTTTGCTGCTTCCTGTACTGACTCTGCAGTAGGCGCATACTTTTAGCTTTGTTTCCTTATTTGAAATGTCATCTAATTTATTGATTTTTACTGGTATGGTCCTTATCTTTTTCAAAATTCTACCTCCCTTCTTTAAGGTAGTAGTATGTTACCTCTATAACCCGCTCAAAGCAAGTAATTTACTCTGTGGGAACACATAGAAAACGATAAAAAAATATGGACCTGAAACTCGTAAGTTCAGGCCCAGTCTTCCTATTTTTTATGGCTATCATATTCTTCTTCAGCTTCATGTATAAGCTCAATTAATATCCTGCCTTTATTCATCTTTACATTCATTTCTTTCCCCGGCAGAAACCCGAGTTCTTTCAGCCACTTACCTTGAAGTCTTATACACGGTATGTTTCTTGATGAATTTATAGGTGCTTCGTAGACCTTTAATTTTCTTACTTTCAATTCAAAGCCCTCCTTCTAGTTTATGAATGTTAACTCTAAAGGCTCTGATTATCAAGTATTTTTACTATTTATTAAAGGTCTTTTTATTTTCTGCATCGATCCTGTGAAATTCTTCTTCATTAATAAGTTTCTTTTTTAAAAGCTCTTTTAATAAAGCTCTACTCATTACATACAGAGGTGTTTCTTTATTCATCATATTTACCTTCTTTCTTATTTATAACTTCTGCTATTCTTTCAATTAATACAGCAGCATATTCTCCCTTTACCGTTTTCCCTTTAACTGCATTTTGCAGCCAATAATCTGGTGAATTAATAATTCCTATTTCCGTTAGATTCTTCAAATCCCTCTCTAATTCATTCACAGCTTTTTCTCTTAATTTCCTTTTAAACTCCAACCACTTTCCCCAGTTATTTTCACTCATACTCCTAGGACATATCTTTCTGCTGACATCATAATGTCTTACAACTCTATCTAAAGGAACATCATGCTTTTCCATAAGATACTTAACTAAATCTACTGTATTTTCTACTGCCTTATCATAGTCTCCATCTTCATTAACACAAACTTCAATACCTATAGAGTTGTGATTTGTTATGCTGTACTTTCCTTCTCCATCACCACAGCGTAGTGTCAAAAGTTTTTGCTTGAAATGCCTGTGAAATTAGTATTTTCAAGGGCAAAGATGCTTTTATTTTGTAAACATTTTTTATAAAATTTCCAGTAAAAATCGAAATTTAGGTATTAAAACAATTTAATTTATTTAGTTATGACATCCTTTATACTTTTCATTTTTTTAAATTACTAGAATGGTGGTGTCATGCCACTTTGCTCCAGTAGTGGTAGGAATATCTTCTACATTAAATTCCTTTGCAATAGTAAAACTTCCTTTCCCACTTAGGTACTCTTTAAAAATTCTTCTTACAATTTTTGCTTCATCTTCATTAATGATAAGTTTTCCATATTCATCTTTATCGTAGCCTAGAAATCTTGTGGTTTTTATCATGAATTCTCCTTTTTCAAATCTCTTTCTACTCTCCACTTTAGATTCTCGCTTACGTTTTTACTTTCTTCCTGTGCAAATGAAAAGAAGACGGTAAGCATTAACTCACCGTCTGCCGTCCCTTTATCATAAAAATCTCGTAATAATATCTAATACTTCATTTAAAATTTCATTATAAAGACCATAGCATTTAGATTTTGATAATTCCACACCTTTATTTTTATATTTGTAAAATATATTTTCTTTAAAATCTCTATACAATGTTGAACAAACTGTCTCCTTTACTTTTTTTCCATGAATATCATAATCTGTATTCCAATATATATAAGGAGTTTTTTTCTCATCTAATAATTTTGTTGTAATAATCTTTAAATTTTTATCATAATAAAATCTTATATAATATTTTTTATATTCTTTTATATAATCAATTTCTAATACCCGATCTTTTAATACGTTTATTTCAGAGTATAAAATATACAAAGTTAAATACTCTATTCCTATTCCATTGAAATTTTCTAGATAATTACATAGTTTACCTTTTTTCTTTTTGAATACAAGATCAATAAATATTTGCATTTTCCCTATTTCAGAAACTGATATATTCATTAAAGAAGATATTTTTTTTAATAAAATGTTATCTATTTCTAAATTATAATTTTTGCTCAACAAGAAAACATCCATTATCATGCAATATCTAATTTTTTCTAATCTTAATTCTTTAACTAAAATATCTTCAATATTCCTTTCAGACAACATAAAAAGATTTTCTAATTTACTTTTTAACAAGTCGCTAATCTCATAAAAATTGTCTAATTTATCTAAAATAAATTTCTTATCATATTTTTTAAAAATTAAAACTATACTCATAAAATAAGTACATTTTATATTCATATTTTCTTGATTAATCGGATGTTCAATTTTCTCTTTCTCATCAAATTGATTTTCTAAGTCTTTTTTTTTATTATTTTCAATATTTATTTCTTTTAAAATTGACAATAAAGACATTATATCAATCCTCGTCTTTCAAATTCTGGAATAAATTCATCTAAAAACTCTGACATTTCTTCATGTGGATCTATTACAGTAATCTTTTTCTCATCTATTCTGCAATCAACAATATTATCTTCTGATTTATCAATATATAAGTAAATATTATTCTTTGAAGTAAGATAAACATTTCTAAAATTAATAGAACACGTACAATCAAATACTAATCCTTCTTCCTCATATACATTTCTAGACATAATTTGCTCTTTTTCTCCAACTAAATATACCTTTGGTTCATTTATTCCTATATACGTAATCCAATTTTTGTTTGGCTCATTTTTTCTTATTTCAAATTCATCTCCACAAAGATAGACAGTTTTATTAAAAAAACCGCCATTTTCTTTAATTTCTCTTTCCTCTAGATCGTTTAGTTCTTTATTTGAAAAAACAACATATTTATAATTTTCTATAACTTCTGAATTATTCGTTACTTTTTTTATTCTATTAATCTTTATCCATTTTTCTTTTTGTTCCTTTATCAAATTCTTCAATCTCTTGTCAGCTTTATCTAAATCTATAAGATTATAAATATAATTAAAAGTTTCTTCATTAATCCACTCACAATATTCAAATATCCAATACATTAACGAATAATTATCTTCATAAAGTATTTCACTTATCTTATTTATATCTTTAAGTTCTTCTTCTGATAGTTCAAATATCCTTGCAAATTCTTTTAAAACTTCTTTACCATCCCCATCAAAATTTTTAGAATCAAAATAAATCATATGCATGTCAATTAAAAGTATATGCTTATATTTGTCAATCTCTTCCTTTGCAGAAAAAATTAATTCTCTATTCATATTTAAAATTATATTATCTAACTTTTTTATTATATTTTTCGGAAGTAAAAAATGTTTTAAATAATCAGAGAATTTATTGTAATTAATTTCTTTTGCAAAAGCAGCAATCAAAGTTAAATAAGGAATCTTTACGGATAATTCTTTACTTTCCATTATATGAACCTTCTCTTTGTTATACATCATTTCCATTTACCCCCATAAGTTTTAAATCTTCTTCTATTTTAGAAATTAATTCTTTGTGACTTTTTATAGAGTTTTCCTTGTTTTTGATATATTCCCTTAAATTATTAATTTCTTTTCTAATATCATTTAGTACATTATCAATATATTCTTTTTGCGTATTTTCTAAAGATGCAACTATTTCTTTTGTTTTTTTATCTACTGCTATTTTAATATCTTCTACTACTTTTCTTATTACTTCTCTTTGTACTTCCCTTAATCTTTCTATATCTGATTCTTTTACTCTATCACTGCTAAATTGATTTGCAATTATATCACTATAATTTTGTTCTTCAAATTCTATTTCAGGTATAGTAATTTTATTTATGACACGCTTCACAGGTATAATTACATCTTGTACATCAAAGTTTTCATCGCCTAAATTGAAGACACTTAAAGTAGCTTTTTTTATTTCAGCTTTAAATTTAGGCATATCAACAATATCTATGATAACTTCTTTTAACCTCTTTTCAGATTCATATACAAATTCTTCAATTTGCTCAATAGATTCATATATATTTGCATATCGATATGTTATAGTTCTACTACGTGTTTCTTTCTTTCCCCAAGTCCATGGCTTATACCATTTAGATACACTTACTGTGTAAGTTTCTGTATAACTCTCGCTTTTTACATTAACATTTGAAAAATGTCTAGATACCTGCTTTATATCAGTAAGCAGCAGAGAAAATTCCTGTTTAATTTTTAATATTAAATTTTCAAAACATATTTCTATTTCATTCTTCCCTTTATTCAAACGTTTAGTAATTTCTTTTTCTTTTTTATACAAGCTTTCTAAATCTTCTTTTTCAATTCTATTAAGTTTATTCTGTAATTCTTTTTTTATAGCCTGTAATTTTGTATGAAATCTATCTTCAATTCCATCTACGAGATTTTCTAATCTAGAATTTAAAATTTCTTCTTTTTTCAATTTTTGTTCTTGAAGTTTCTCAAATACTAATTCCATATTTGAAAGTTCAATCAACAAATCCTCATCAAATACTAAACCTTGATACATATTATTGTATAAATTAAGAAAATGTTTTTCTTCATTATCTAAATCATCATAGTGCTTTGAAATATTGTATGCCATAGCAGATATAAAAATCGGTGGAAGAGATTTATTTAATTCTTTTATTATTTCCTTTTCTCTATCTCCTTCGCATCTCTCTTGTAAATTTCTAAATGTATCTTCTACATACTTTTCTAATCGAATCTCCAAATTGTCTAATAATTGGGTAATATTTTTATATTTTTTATATTCTTGTAGCATAGCTGAATCCAATTGACTTCCTATTAAAACTATATTTTTAATACCCTTAGCAGGTAAATTTTGTGCCAAAAGTTCTATGTCCGCTGTATCAATGAATTGCCCACAATAACTCAATACAAAAACAACATCACATTGACCAAGATACTTCTTTGTTCTTCTTCCCCTTGATATAACTGGGTCATTTATCCCCGGTGTATCTACAATCTCAATATCCTTCAATATTGGGTCATCATAATAAACACAACTATTTCGAACTATAGGAGTAAATTTCCCATCTGTTCCCACATAATCTTTCAATAATTCCATTAAATCTTCAACATTTGAAACATTTTCTATAGTTTCTTTTTTTCCAAGATATTTTTCAACTAATAATCCACTTTTTCTTACCATACTGACCAATTCATAGGATGCCTTATATTCTTCTGGAATTCCTGCAGTAGCTAATATATCTGCTGTCTGAACTTTCCTTTTATAATTATTAGACCTTCCGAATAATCCTCCACTTTCTACTTCCTTTTGCATCTTCTCCTCTAAATCTTTTTTTGTTTCATTATATATTCTTTCAAACTCTTTAGCCATATTTAAAATAGTATTCCATTCTTCAGCATCATAAAATTCAATTTCAGCCTTTACCTTTGGTGCATATTTTATAACAGTAAGTGACGCTGTCATTGGAGTTGCTGCCTTTGGTAAAACTCCATTTCCTTCAAATATTAATGCATTCAAAAAAGAAGATTTTCCTACTTTAACTTGTCCTACTATTCCTATTCTAAGTAATCTTCCTGTATTTCTTGCATTTTCTACATCCTTTAAAAAATCCTGTATGTCTCTTTGCAGCTCTCTATAATGCTCCCTCATTAATTCTTCATAATTTTTATATTTATTTAATATATTTGAAAGTTGATTTACCTTTTTCTCAATATCTACTTTTATCTCTACCATTTATAACACCTCCTTATAGATTCACTACAACCTTTATAGCTTTTTTAACCCTATCTATTTCAACAATTTGAACATCAACCTCTTTTCCTACATAAAATAATTCTTCAACATTATTAGAATATTTTTCTTTAATATCATCAATAAAAATCATAACCTGCTCTCCAAAACCACATTCTATATATAATCCAAAAGCATTCATCTTTGAAATTTTTCCACTTATTTTCATGTCTTCCTTTAAATCGGATAATACTTTTTCATCTCGCAAGCCTGCAACTCCAAATATTCCTCTATCTTCCTTGTTCTCTTCAACTACGTTTAGGTTGCTTATTATTTTACCTATTATTTCATTTACTCTATCGGATAAACTTTGGAACTCCGCTAAAATTCTCTTCTGTTTTTTGATTTTTTTCTGACACTCTTCAATTAATTTTCTAAATTCCACATGTTTATCTTGTTCTAACAAATCTATATTCACGGCAATTTCATTTAACAGCTTCAATTTTTCCTTAGCCTTTATCATTTCATTATGATTGTAGATTTCAAAAACTTCAAATATCTTATCAAACTCTTGCTTTACAGTAGTACATTTTATTCTGCTATTGATCTTTTCTAAAAAATTCTGAAGCTTATTGCCACCTATTTCATTATCCTTAGATGCAAGGGAATTGTATGCAATTACTTCCTCTGCCATTATTCCTTCTTCTTCGAATCTTCTTTTAGCATCTTCCAGTACGTTTTTTATTTGTTCTGAAGTCTTTAAATCTGCTTTATTAAATACTACAAATATTGGTCTTTGAAATTTCAAATCCTTTATAAATTTAATATCGCTATCGGGTATAGTTCCCTTTGATACATCTACAAGCCATATAATATAATCTGCACTGCTTAAATATTCCTTTGCTATCTTTTCATCTGTATTATCTGCCCTATTTAACGCATCTGCTTTACTATATCCCGGTGTATCTAAAAAAGAAATATTTTTATATGGAAATCTTGAAGTCTCTATGACCAATTTTTTTATTATATGGCTAAAGCTAACATTATATTTTTTGTTAAAATCGTGGCTTATAGCCTTTACAGCCTCTCTATTTATAGGTACTTTAAGATTGAAACTATTTAATGCATATATTATTTCTTCCTGTCCATATGTTATATATGAAGGAATTGAAGTAGTCGGAGTTGTATCTGTAGGTAATATATTATCTTTTAATATAGAGTTTAAAAATTGGGATTTACCTGCACTAAATCCTCCACCAATAGCTATTATATTTTTATTGGCAAGGGCATTAAACTCTGTCAAATCTTCTACATTATCGAATGCTTTTTTAAGTTTTTCATACATTTCTGCTTCATTTGGAAGATTTTCCATAGAGCATATGTTTATAAAGTCATATCTGATAATTTTATCTAATTTGCTCAACAGCTGTACCATAGTTTCTTTTGTTTTAGACATGGAAATAAGACTTGAAATTAGCTCCATACCCTTTTCAGGATTATCTAAATATTCGTTTTTTATTAAATTTTGTTTTCTCTCTTCTCTACTACTTCTAAGAGCCATATATATATCTGTCCTTTCTCTATAAAATATCTTATAGATAACTACAATTTTTTATTATCAGCAGGACCTGTATATATAAATTTGTAATTTTCGACTCTTAAATTACCACTAATCTTTGGTTCAAAAACTATAACTGCAAGTCTATTACCTTCTGATTTTTCAAAAACATATTCTCTTATTAATATTCTGCTATTACCTTTATCGTTTTGAACAATATCATTTAATCCGTTATTTTTAAAAAATAAAATTGCTTATTTCTAAATTATAGAAATTTTTGTCCAATTACTGAATCACAAAAATCACAATTAATAAATATATCTCGTAGTTTTCCAGAAATAAGTATTGCCTTATAATAATGCTTTAGACTTATTTTCATTGCGTCTGACAGATACAGGAAATTGTCGAACGGATCCCGTAAATCCAAACCATTTATTTCAGAACAATATATACCACCTCTAATAAATTTGCAATTTTTCACAGTATTGATTCCTCTCTTAATATATGAGAAGTATATTGTCAAATAATTACTTTCTTGTGATTTCTCAAAATTGCAATTATCGATTATAGTTTCAACTTTATGACTGTTATAAATAATATCATTCAAACTATTATTCTTGAATATAGAATCCTTTATTTTTATACCTGAATTATTTGATAAATATATGCAATTTTTATTGTTAACAAAAGTACACATTTCTATATTTAGTTGCGGTGTCCTTTCAACATATAATACATTGAAAAACTTAATATCCTTAAACTTTGTATCTACAATATTTACATTTTCCCCATCTGTAATGGATACCAAAATAGTTTTATCTATTTTTTCTATATTAGAATAATATTCTTTATTGTTATATTTGCTCTTTTTAGATTTAATTTCAACATCTTCAAAGTCCCCTATAGTACTGAAGGTACATCCATAACAATCAAAGTTGCTTACAGATATAATGGACTCTTGGTCTAATTTTACATTACAATTTTTCATGATTACATTTCCAGTACTTAATATTCTGCCTCCTGTAAATGTCAAATTACAATTTTCAAATTCTATTTCAGCATCCTTTCCAATAATTATATTCCCTATTATCCTTAAGGTTTTTCCTTTTATTTCTCTTTTCCCTTCTGTTATATTTTCATCTCCTAAAACTAAAACGCCAAGCTGCTTTACATAGTATGGAAATACCGATTTATCAATACCTTTTATATCGGACAGTACCTCAAGTACTTTTTTTTCATTTTTTTCCATATATACTTCTGCAAAATCTAAAAATTGTTGACTTAAATGTTTTGATATATTTATCATCTCTGAAAATAGAAAAAATCCTTCCTTTTCCGATTCTTCAAGTACTTTATCTGCCCATAAAGCTACAGCTGTATCTAGTAAAAATCTATATTCTAATTCATTTTCTTTAATAGTTTCTATAATTTGTTTTATTTGCTCTTGAGATGGATTTTTAGATATATTTATAATCTTTTCTTTAGTGCTTTCCGGCAGTCTCATCCCTTTTATCAAAAATTCTATATGCTTCATCTCATCTTTATCTATCTTCTCATCTGTATTACTCATCAATGCTATTCCCGATAAATACGTAATCTTCAAATCTACATCCTCATCTGCAAGAGGATGCTCTGGAACTTCTACTATATCTTCTTTTACTTCTTTAAGCATATCTAATATTGACATTTCTATCTTCTCCTTACTTTTTTTCTATAGCTTCCAATTCTTTTATATCTTTTTCTATCTCTGCTTTTTCTTTCTCTATTTCTCCTTTCCCTTTTTTTATTTGATTTTCTAATCTTTCAATATTCCTATTAGTTTCGATTTTTATGTCATTGACCTTTCGCTCTAGGACTTCAAAAAATTTCTCAGCACTTTTATACAAAGTTTCTTTAGCTTTTTCTCTAATATTTTCAGCTACTTGTAAAATTAAATCATCTAATTGATTTTTCATTTCTTGTTCCTTCTTCTTTTTCATGAATAATCCAATTCCTGCTGCTATCACTCCCCCGATAGGACCAAGTAAAATCCATCCAGCAGCTCCTATAGCTATAATTGAAGTCGTATCAAGTTTATTTATATTAGTAACTGTATCATCGATTGATACAGAAACCTTTTCATCATAATCTAATATAGAATATATATTTTTAGATATATATTGGGATAATTTTTCAGCTGACTCTTCAAATACTTTTCTAGCCCGCTCATTTAATGAAACCCTCATAGTATTTTGCACAAATCCCTCTATCTTTCCTTGTATAGGTAAATTCTTTCTCAATCTTTCAAATAAACTTGACTTGTTCTGTTCTAAAACTGTACGGACATCATTAACTACATATTGGGGAATTTCATTTTGGCATTTATTCATTACTATTCTTTTTTCTTTTTCTAAGATTCTTTCTAATTCTTCTATATTTCTTTTTAGCTCCTTTTTCTTCCTTTCTAAATCATATATTGAGATATTTTCTACATTCATTAGCAACTTAAGTTTTCTTTTTGTTTTTTCAGCTATTTCTAAAATTAATGGATAAAATTTATCCTTCATAAGTTTATCTTTTTTTATCTCTATCATTTGAATAGCTTTTTCGAAATCTTTTACATCATTTTGAAATGAAGATACCTTTCCTGCAAAAACTTCACAGCCTGTTAATCTTTCTATATTCCTTTTATTATTCAAGAGTATATTATCTATTGAATCAGGCGATCGCAATTCTTTTTTGGTCATGATAACACTGATGTCACTACCGTAAAGAGAAAATTCACATATGAATTCCTGAACGCTATCTTTTAAGCCTTGTGATGTTTCGATACATAGAATAAAGGAAACCCCTTCCTTGACATAATTAAAAATTGCTTTATTATGGTTATCTATATTAGAATCCAGTCCCGGCATATCAACTAATACTATATCCCTATGTTTTTCTAAGGCTTCATTATCCAAATGGACCTCTATATATTTAAGATGATCAGTATTTTTTAAAACACTGTTCAATTTTGAAATAGGTATTTCAAGCTCTCTGTTATCTAAATAATGAAGTATTGCTTTTTCTTCTCTCCTCAATGAAGGATGTAATTCTGTAGCAATACAAGTTTCTGGCAATAAATCATCATCTAAAATTTTTCTTTTCATATAAGTATTAAGTAATGTAGATTTCCCTGAACTAAAGGCTCCAATAACAGGCACTATTATCTTAAACTTTTCAATTTTATCCTTTAATTCATCCATCTCCTTTAGCTCAACTTCACTAAATTTATTTTTTTTGGCTATCTCTTTTATTTTATTTATCTTATCTATATAATTTTTTTTAATTCCATCTAAAGATTTATTTGACAATACTTTATAGCCTGATTTCTTTAGATTAAAAAGTAATTCTAAAACCAAATCAAATACCGGTATATCTAAATCCTTTGAATTCTTATAATATATAATATCTAAACTTTGTTCCATGTTTTCATTTGCAACATCAGTTTCAATTACCTCTATAGAACTTAATAATGTCTTTGTATCTTGAACATTCTTTTCTTTGTATAAGCCTTTAAAAATTCGCCCTATAATAGATTTATCTTTTGATATTGCATCAAAAAATTCTCCATATGTAATTAAGTCCTTTTCAATATTTAAATCTATTAAAGCACTTTGTAATGCTTTCATATCCCTATTATTCCAATTACTCTTTGTAAGGTGATAAAAATCATTAACTATACATACAATTTTTTTTATAGTAGATAAATTTCTGTATTCTACACCATTGAATGTATGTACTTTAATATTACTTAGCCATTCTTGTATTTCCATTCTATTTTCTAACTCAACAATTCTATCTCGATTTTCTAAAATCTTTCTTCTAAATTTTAAAAACATCAAACTCATACTTCTGTATACATCTATATACTGTTTATTGATGTCTTCAGCCATTGTAGAAATTTCATTGAATATTAAATTCATTTTGTTATTTAGTGCAGCAGAAAGTTCTAAAGTCATAAGATTCTTTTTATGCATGTTTAAAAGTAATGCATATGATGCGTATTGAGCAATTGCAAGATTTTTTTGTCCTGATGATACAATTTCTTGATTTTTACCTGTTATGTTTCCTAAAATTCTTTTAAAAAGACTTTGCTCTTTCAATTCATTAGTTTGTCCATCAATACAAGAAAGATATCCAATGGCTTCTAACGCTGCATTTTGAATATCAGAACTGTTGTCTATGTTTTTTTCTAAATACTTTTCTATTTCTAACCTAATATTTTTTCTCTCTATTTCATTTAATAAATTATAGTTTTCTTCCGTAAGCAAATTTCTCTCTGGTATAGGTATAAAGCTGCTACTTTCATCATCTAGTTTATCATTTACTATCATATGATTAAATTTTTTTATTGCTTGTTGAATTTGAATACGTTCATTATATGTTTGGGTTATTTTATTCTTAATTTCCTCATTTCCTTTTTCTCTCTCCTTTATTTTCTTTAATATCCTTTCATATTTTTCTTCTATCTCTAATAATTCTCTAAACTTTGATAAAATTAAACACGCATCTTCATATCCTTGTTTCATTCTTATTTTACAACCTTCATTTGAAAAATCTAATGTTCCTTTAATGAATCCTCCTAAATCTCTTCTAGGTACTATGGAAATTATATTTGTATTTGGAAATCTCCCTTTATCAATGACAGTCTTTCTATTTAGATGTACAACGATAATTGTATCGCAGTTCATTTCATATACCGGTTGAATAGGTGTATTATCAACTAATCCTCCATCAAAATAAATTTCTCCATCTATATTAATCTCATCAAATACTCCCGGAATGGCACTAGAAGCAAGTAAAATTTTTTTTATTCTTTCATCATCGTATTTATTTACTTCAAAGTACTTCTCTGTCCTATTTTTTACATTGCAGGTGCAGGCAAAAAATGTAATATCCGAATTTTGTATTTTACTACATTCTAAGACTTCATCTAAAACCTTTTTTAAGCCTTCTTGGCTAAATAATCCTCTTGTCCTTATAAAAGTAGGAATCATACTTAAATCTACATATTTGGCTAACTTATTTCGAGAAAATTTTTTAATAATATCTTCAATGTTTATTGTTAAGATTCCCTTTGTTTCTATATCATTCCAAACATCTATAGCCTTTTTTAAATCGCCTTGTACATATAAAGAAGCATTTAAAGCTCCTACAGAAGTACCTGAGATTGCTATTGGCTTTATATTAAATTCATTTAAAGCCTTCCATACGCCTATTTCATAGGCACCCTTTCCTCCTCCACCGGAAAAGACTAAGCCAATTTTTTTCATGCTTTAAACCTCACTTCTGTATAAGTTTTTTAAATTTATAATCTATTATTAGAAAAATCTATAATTTTATAAGTTTCTCTATTTTGGGATAAATTCCTTCGTCTATTTTTATCGAAAAATGTTTAAATATCGTTGTTTATCATATTACCTCTTTAATTTTTTTATCAAATCTTTACAAAAAAGAACCCACATTAATGCAGGGATAAAGTTTGATTTGCCTACATCCTATCGAATACTTAAAAATATTACTTTTAACTGCATTTTATTTGGAGAAATCAATTGTAAAAATGAATCAACATCTTCATTTTTATTGTCAATTAAAATATTAGCTTTAAAATTTTGATTTGTTATTATTTCAATTTTTTTACCGTAGGCACTTAAAAAACATACTAATGATGCAATCAAGAAAATAAAACTTCCTACAAAAGACAAAGCTAAGAATATAATCCCATAAAATGAATCCCAAAAATCCCATGTGCTTTTTATATTGACACTAATAATATCATTTATATCTAAATTACATTTTCTATTTTTCCCTTTAAAAATTCCAAACCATTTTGTTTTTTCATCAATATATAATATATTTTCTTTGATAACTATTTCAGTTAATATAGATTTATAGGTTATATAACCAATTTGTTTTATTTTTTTAATATAAATTTTTTATTTCCTTGAATTTTATTATCGAGCATCTCCATAGAATTTGCCTCCTATAGTTAAGAATTTTAATTATATCATTTTAATTATCTTTAAAATTTCTTTATAAAATTCTTTAGTGTAATTAAAATCATAACCATCATCCCAATAATTTTCATCAATCTTAAATTCAACTAACAAATTATCGTATAAAACATAAAATCTTGTTAAAAAACTACCATCGCTACCTACTGACATATATAATGCCTCCTTGGTGCCATCAATATTTAGATTTGAATATGAATATGGCCATGGACCAGGATCTTTAAATAATTCATCTTGACTAATTTCTTGAAAATCCCTTAAATCCATATTTTCTTCATCTAAAATATCAGCAATTTTAGAATACCCTCTTTTTATAGTTGTAGATAATTTTAAACCATTTTTTGAATGCAGCACTAAATAATTTTCATTATCATAATTGCTATTCCAATTATCTGGAACTAACTCTTTAATTCTTTCTTTAACATATGCTTCTGTTTTTTTATTTTCTGCTTCTTTTGGTTTTTCCATCTCTGCTTTTTCTTCTGCAGTCTCACTTTTTGATGTCTTTAAACAATTTTCAATTTTTTTACGTGCTAACTCGATTTCATTTATCATTCTATCTTTAGATGATCTCAATGTTTGTATACTTTCTTCATAATAAGCGTAATTCCCAAAGGCATTTATTTCTTCGTCTGTTGCAGGTCTGTACTCATCTATAGTGACTTCAAATCCATCTCCTGAAATATAATTACCTTCACCGATATGAACTAAGTACATATCAAAGGGACCTTTGCCGTCAAATAATGGAGTTTCAGACTTTACTACTGCTCGAGATTCACCTGGAAGATAGCCCCAAAAAAGATTATAATCTCTATCTAATGTGATACCATATATGTATTCATCTTCTAATTCATTTGCTATCTGTCCTAAGAAAGTGTCATCATATCTTACTTGATTAACTACATAGCCTTCTACATATATTACATCTTTTGAAAACGTCAATTTTTCAGCAATAGATTTTATTTCTTGCTCAATTTTTTCAATCTCTTTAATATTAGCATTAATTTGATTAATTGCATTTTTCATCTCTGATAAATTAAAATCTGCCTTTTCTATTTTTTCTAATTTACTAATATATTCATTGACTTTCTTATAATCTCCTTTATTTAAACTATCCCTTAAAATATTAGCGATTGTATCTTTAATTAATTTATCATCAGATTCATTAAGAAATTCTAAATATTTATTCTCCAATTTTTCTTCAAGATTTGAATTCAAATAATTTAGCATATATTGGTTAAATTTCTCTGAAAACTTAGTATATTCTTTTTTCCCATTGACTTCTTCATTATCAATATTGGAAATAGTAGTGATAATTATTATAAATATAAACAACAAAGAAATTATCCCTATAGCTATCTTTAGTTTTATCTTTTTTCTTTTAGTTTTTTTATTAATTTTAATAGATTCACTTAAAATGTTTTCATCTTTTGATACATCTTCATCTTCTAGCCCGTCCACTTTTTTAGTCTTATCCACTAACTCAATACCACATTTTGAACAAAATTTAGCATCATCAGCTATTTCTTTTCCACAATTTTTACAAAACATTTAAATCACCCCTTTCAAAAGTTATTATTTTAGCATTTAGCATAATTCTAAACACTTGAAATTACTATGTTTTACAAAGCAACTTTTTTTAATCACTCTGTAAAATCTTTCTATTTCAAAAAGGATTTCGCCTCACTGATATAGAATTAATATTTATACCACCAAATATTAAATTTTTAAGGATGCGAAACCTTTATGAGTAGGCAGCTTGTTTTTGAATACATCGAATTTTTTACTTCAACACATAAATCAAACTTCTTTTCTAAATTATTTGATGCTATTGATTTATCAGATTTCCCTGAATATTTACCTTCAAAGTACGGTCCTAAAGGCTTTTCAAGGCATGCTCTTTTTAGAGCTTTTATTGTCATGAAATGTGAAAAGTTTTCATATTTATTTTTATACTACCCGTATGTTTTTTTATTTTTCGATGTAATATTTTGATTCATATTGATTTTTCTGTATTTCATAATATGTTTATTTTTTATATATTTTTATTTTGTTTTTTTGCCTCCAGTAAATTTATTAATTATCCATCATGTCTATATCATAAATAAAAAGTATGCGATTAACTTTCGAATTTTTTACATTTTTCACCACATATTTCTAATACTATCATACAGTGAATACATAGACATATATTGTCCATCATTAAAAAAATTTTTCTTTAATTACTTTTTTTGTGAATTTTTATATAATAGAGTTTATAGTCATACAAAGAAAAATGGGTGTAAATACAAAATTACATCTACATCCAAATTGTACCAAATTACTCTAATATACGTCAATATATTACAATCATAATATCTCCCTAACCACAACCCCTGTCTTCAAAACAAACTCCACTTCAGCCAAAGATACAACTCTTATCTTTTCTACTAATACCCTAAATAATTCTTCATTAAATTTCTCTATTATTTCATGCTCATTCAGTATTCTTTCAATCTCCCTAATCCTAGAATAATTATCCTTACACTCCATTTCAATTTTTGTATATGCTAGTCGCTTACTTCTTAAACTTTCCATTTCTAAAGCCAATCTATTGTATTCTTCATCATAAATATCACTATCTATGCTACTTCTAGAATTTAGTCTTATTAAATTTGTTATTTACTCTCTAAGCTCTGCTAGTTTTGAGTCTATAGTTTCTAATTTTACTTCATTTCTATTTTCATTTAGCACTTTTTGTATATTGTCTATCATTTTCTTTATAAATCCATCACTATCCTTTATTACCTTGTTAGCCACTCTAACAAACGCTTCTTTCAGTTTTTCTTCATCTACTGCTTTCATACTACAAACTTTAGAACCTTCTTCATCTCTTGTTCTGCAGTTCCAAACATACTTCTTATATTTATTAGTTGGTCCCCAACGCTTCCTTCTATAAACTGCACCGCAGCTACTACTAAATATTTTCCCTGAAAATGGATACTTGCTGCTGTGTTTTGTTCTTCTTTCTTTGTCACCAAAACCTCTAAGTTCTGATCGTCTTTTAATCTCTTTTTGAACAGCTTCAAATATTTCTTTGCTTATTATTGCTGGATGGCTGTTTTCTACATAATATTGAGGGGCTTGTCCCTCATTCTTCACTCTCTTATGTGTTAAAAAATCTACTGTTATTGTCTTTTGAAGTAGTGCATCACCGCAGTACTTTTCATTCTTAAGCATTTTGGTTATAACCGTTGGATGCCACTTCTTTTTTCCTGTAGCAGTCAGTATGCCATCTTTTGTAAGACCTGCTGCAATTTTATCTGCACTTTTACCTTCAAGATATTCTTTAAAAATTCTTCTTACTATTTTAGTCTGCTGCTCATTTATTATAAGCTCTCCATTTTCATCCTTATCATACCCCATAAACTTTTTATGGTTTACTCTGACTTTACCCTGCTGAAAGCGTCTTACAATCCCCCACCTGCTGTTTTCACTGATTGAGCGACTTTCATCTTGGGCCAAGGAGCTTAAAATGGTAAGTAGCACTTCTCCCTTTGAATCCATGGTATCTATATTTTCTTTTTCAAAATAAACTCCTATACCTTCTTCTTTTAAAATCCTTACATATTTAAGGCAGTCAAGTGTATTTCTTGCAAATCGACTGATAGATTTGGTAATAATCATATTAAACTGACCTGCCATTGCATCTTCAATCATTCTGTTAAACTGAGCTCTATATTTTGTGTTGGTTCCAGTTATACCTTCGTCTGCATATATTCCTGCATACTCCCAATCTGGTCTTTTTCTAATATAGTCTTCATAATAAGTAACCTGAGCCTCATAACTAGATAACTGCTCATCAGTATCTGTACTAATCCTGCAGTAAGCACATACTCTCTTCTTTGTTTCTTTAGCTAAACCTTTAATGACTGCTATAGGTTTGGCAGGAATTATGGATACTTTTTTAACCATTTTAAAATCTTCCTTTCCAAAATATTTCTATATTAAACCATTTTTACCTTTTTTCTTTATAAATTTTTCTTCTAGAACTATTCCATTTTTAAGTTCAAAACAGACATGATTTGGCGCTTTAACTAATACTCTTCCAACTAAAGCTTTAAAAACATCATCATCAAAGTCTGTAAGTAAGCCATCATAGTTATTAAAGAAATTTTGTATTTTATTCATTTAAAGCTGTAACTCTTGGTTGTTTTTTTTTATAAGCTGAATTATCTGATTGTGTTTTCTTTAATTTATCCAGCTGCTTTTTAAGCTCCATATAATTTTTCTCATAATCTTCTGTAGAAATCTTTCCCTCTATTTGAAGGCGTATAAGCTTTTTAATATCCTCGGCAATGTTTTGTATCTGTCTTTGCACCTCTGAGTTTTCAGTATTTTTATTTTCAAAACCCTTCTCCACATTTTTCATAAAGATTGATAAAAACTGTTCTCTATTTGCATAAAATCTATTAAAAGCCCTAACAAAAACTGCCTTTAAAGTCATATCATCAACAGCCTTCATGCTACAGGCATCTTTCCCTTCCTTTATATAAGTACTGCACTGCCAGACAATTTGTCTGCTTGGTGATTTACTGTTCCAAGTTCTTCTTTTAAATACTCCTGTGCAGTTACCACATATAATCTTTCCACTAAAAGCGTATCTTTTATTGTATTTATGTCTAACTTCAGGAATATTTCCATACTTTGCAGCCCTATCAGCCATTATTTCCTGTACTCTGTCAAACTCTTCTTTTGATATGATAGGCTCATGATGATTTTTAACTAAATATTTCGGACTTTCACCATCATTTCGTTTTCTTTTGTGAGTAAGGTAATCAAGGGTTACTGTCTTTTGCAGTAAAGCATCACCATAGTATTTTTCATTACTAAGAATTACTTTAATAGTGTTTTCTTGCCACTTTTCTTTTCCTGTTATTGTTTTTATTCCATCCCTATCAAGACCATTTTTAATTTCATTCATACTTTTTCCATCAAGATACTCCCTATAAATCCTTCTTACAATCTCAGCTTCCTGTGGATTTATTACAAGTTCACCCTCATCATTTAAGTCATAGCCTAAGAACCTTTTAGTAGCAACATTAACCTTACCTTCTTTAAATCTTTTTTGAATAGCCCATTTAATGTTTTCCGACATATTCCTCGACTCATCCTGGGCAATTGAATTTAATACACTGAGTATTAATTCACTTTCAGCCCCTAAGGTATTAATATTTTCTCTTTCAAAATAAACGCCTACATTAAGACTTCTTAGGAATCTTACTACTTCTAGACAATCAGCTGTGTTTTTAGCAAATCTTGAGATTGATTTAGTAATAATTAAATCTATATTTCCTTTCTCACAATCTTTAATCATCCTATTAAATTCTGTTCTTCTAGCCGCTGTGGTACCTGATATTCCTTTATCTGCATATATCCCTACAAACTCCCATTTGGGGTTATTTTTAATATATCTTTCATAGTATGAAATCTGAGTTTCAAAGGATTCAGCCTGTTTACTGCTTCCTGTACTGACTCTGCAGTAGGCGCATACCTTTAGCTTTGTTTCCTTATTTAAAGTATCATTTCCTTTATGACTTTTTGCTGGAATGGTCCTTATCTTTTTCAAAATTCTACCTCCCTTCTTTAAGGTAGTAGTATGTTACCTCTAAAACCTACTCAAAGCAAGTAATTTGCTCTGTGGGAACATGTAAAAAAGGTAAAAAAATATAGGACCTATGTAAAAGCCCTATTTGTTAAAGGTATTTCTATTTAATATATCAATCTTACGAAATTCTTCTTCATTAATAAGTTTCTTTTTTAAAAGTTCTTTTAATATAGCTATACTCATTACATACTCGAGTGTTTCTGTAGTCATTCTATCTACCTTCTTTCTCATTAATAAAATTAGCTATCCTTTTTTCCCAGTTGTTTTTACTCATACTCCTTGGACATATCTTCCTACTGGCATCATAATGTCTTACTACCCTATCTAAAAATCCTTCATTATTTTAAGGTATGTTTGGGCAATAGATACCTGTGGTACCTGCTGAATATATCCGGATGGAGTTTTAAATATAGTTCCATGTTTTGATAAAAACTCCTCGGCTTCCTTCCACATGGCATAAGCTTGACAATACCCTGCAAATGCAGCTGCGTCTACCTTAGTTAGTATTCCTATGGCTTCTAAAGTCTTAGCCATTCGTTTCCATTCTTTTTTAGCTTCAGGTTCAAGCCATGACGGACACCTTGGTGCCTTCTTCTCTGGCTTGGGTTCATTTTTGTTAAGAGGTCTTTTTCCCGGATTGCCTTCTAGAACCTTTAAAGCAGTTGGTTTTGGTTTTCTTCCTCGTGTCGCCATGGTATCACCTCCATTTTCCCTACATTTGCCCTGTAAAGGGTTTTTTTTCTTTAATCCAAGGGATTATGCCTATAACGAAAAAAAGAGCCTTTGTGGCCCTTTCTCCCAATACTTTTTTAGTTTTCTACTTCCTTTTCAAATTCATCTATTAGGCTTTCATCTAAATCCCAAAACATTACTAGTTCTTCATAAATTTCTTTAATCTTATTTATATCTTCTTTTGCATCATCACCAAGTACACACTTCTTTTCCTTTGCTGTAAAAATCAGCCCCTCAAGAGTTGTTCTTAATAGCCATTTATTCATCCTTTACACCTTCCTATGTTTTTGTTATTACATTAATCACTCTATACATAGGAAATTGCAAGACTTTTATCAATCCTTTCTAGTTATTTTTTTCTACTTCATTTTTAACTTTAGGTTTTACTTTTCTAAAAGCTCCATTACCTGATAGATTTTTAAGTAGTTCTTTTCTTGCAAACTTATATTCATCCCCAATCATCCCTAGTCTTAAAAGCCATGTTCTAAAAGTGTATTTTTCATTATCTGTAAGTTTAACTTTTACTGAAGCATATTTTAATTTTTTAGCGTTTTCATTTAAAATGGATACAAACTGCTTATAAACTTTAACCTTTTCAGTATTTTCTTCTCCTTGTAAAAATTTGAAAGTTATTGTCTTCTCACAAAAATCAAATTCTACTCCCGGGCAGCTTCTTTCACCTATATCTTCAAGGGCAGTTTTAAAATCTTCTAAGGTTTCAATTTTGACTTCATTAATACCGATGGAAAAATCCTCTTTTACTAAATCTTCTTCAATCTCAAAGGCTTTTTTAATAAGAGCTTGTTTGCTGTAAATCATGTTGACTAGATTCCTTAAGGTTCTGCCGCTGTGATCTTCCATTGGAAGATTTACTTCAAAGTATGTCTTTGCATCAAATTCTTCACTGTCATTTGCTTCAGTGTTCTTTGTTAAATTAAAAATTTCAATAAGTTTTACTTCTTCTCCTGATGCTTTTATAATTTTCCCTTCTCTATCAATAGTGTAGATTTCATCTTCTGTTTTCAGTTGGTATGCAAAGGTTGGTGCTCCTAAGTAATTTGCTTTAACTCCAAAGTATGTTTCTAATGCCTTTACAATTTCCTTTCTACTCATTATCAATCCCTCCTGTGTTTTTAGTTATAACATATATCACTCTAAACACAGGAAATTGCAAGTTATTAATGATATCTTTAACATAAAAAAGCAGGCTACCAACGGCCCGCTTTTTGCTAAACATATTTTCTATCTTTACATCTCCAATTCTTAAAAAATTCGTCCTCATAAATCATTGATTGGTATGGTGGTAATACGAAATCAATAATCACCTTAACTACGTCACTAAGGTTTAGTTCATATTTCAATACTTTTTTACAAAAATTATTCCACCTTTTCTGGATTTCAGCATCCTTTGATAGTCTAAAAATAGCTGTAACAGAGTCCTTTTCATATGGTGTCCCTCGATTAGACAGCGTTTCATAAATAGCTTCTTGAAGTTTTCTACCATCAAAATCAAATGTTATGGCTAAATAATATATGTCATAAAAATCTTTCATACGTCCTGTAGCTTCCATTAACGATATGATAGCATCTAATTTCTCTGCTACAGTAGATTCTAAAGAATAAGTCAAGACTTTAGGTTTCTCAAACTCTGGTAAAATGACAGGCAGAGTCCTTTCAACTGCTGATGGTATAATAACATCTCCAACCCCAAAATCAATACTAAAAGGTGTCTTTGTCTTTCCAATGATACCTGTAAGATTAACTCTTATCCCATGATATTCTTTAGTTTCACCGATTATTTTTAACCCTCTGATTTCAAACTTAATATAGTCATTTTCACTAGGTGAAGAGATAACTTCTCTAACAAGCACTTCTATAGAATCCAAGTTATTCGAATAATTTTTCAAAAGATAATCTGCATCAACTGTCGGTCTCGCAGTGAATTCACTAATTGAATATAACAAAAATCCTCCTTTAAGGATGAGGTTATCTCTATATCTGGATTGTGACAATCTTCGAATAAATTCCCCTTGACAAAATAGATTTAATAATTGTTGAAGCTGAATGCCATCTTTTCTTGACTTATTTTTCAACTTAGCTAAAACTGATGCTGCAATATCAGCCATTACAACCACACTCCAATATAGGTTTGTACCTTTTTCTTGATATTAAATATTTCAGCGTATTCAAATAGCTTTCTCACATTTTTATTGTGATCATTCACATAACGTTTAATTGCATTGCTAAATACTTCTCTCTCCAGCTTATTCTCATACCTCAGAACATCACATATGGTCCGATCACGATCAAATATCTTGATCGCGACACCTTCTACTTGAATTGTATTTAGGCCAATCTTTAAAAACTTTGGTTCTAGATAAAAAGGCTCTATTAGTGGATAATCGATTTTATACTGACTTTTTTCACTATCCCTATCAACTGCTATTTGCCATGCTGACGGTATTCTGTCTGTATATCCATAGTACATAAGTGCACTTTCAAGAAAAATTACTGCTTGAGGGAATAGTCTTGCTATAATTATTTCTTCTGGATAAATATTATCTGATAGTTCATAATAGCCGCGCTTAATCTTTGTAATAACATTATCATCTAGAAGCTTTTTTATTTGTCGGCTTGAAAGCCCAATAGCATTAAGCTCTGATGTTTTTAGAACTCCTCCATGTTTTTTAAATTCATTATAAAGAATATCTTTTTTAATCATGATTGCACCTCAACATCCGCACTCTGATTTGAATTGCGGGTAGTTTAGTGCAATTATATCATTTAATCATCTAAATTTCAAGATTTTTTGGCTTAAAAAAGTAGGCTTCGAAACCACAGGTAATATCAAGTCTTTATTTTGTTATATTGATATCTCTATAAGCTATTTTCTCTCCATCTCTAATCAAAAATACATCATCATCTTTTCCAACATACTCTACATATCTTTTAACAATAACATCCACATACTTTTCATCCAGCTCCACAGTATAGCAAATTCTATTAGTTTGCTCGCAAGCAATCAAAGTACTCCCCGAACCGCCAAAAGGGTCTAATACGATACAATTAGCAAGACTGGAATTTTTAATTGGATATGCTAGTAAAGGTATTGGCTTCATTGTTGGATGGAGTTCTGATTTAGTAGGCCTATCGAAGCTCCATACTGTTCTTTGCTTGCGATCTGCATAAAATTTGTGTCCTGTAGTCGGTTTCCATCCATACAAAATAGGCTCATGGGTATATAGATAATCGCATCGACTAAGCACTGGAGTATTTTTTACCCATATACAAGTTTGATGGCAAAAGAAACCAGCGTCTTTGAAAGCAGTTCTAAAATTAACAGTTTCTCTATCTGCATGGAAAACATAAATAGGAGCTCCATCAATCATATTTTCAAACATATTTTTAAAAGCTTTTAATAAAAATTCATAGAATTCTTTATCAGACATGTTATCATTTTTGATTTTACCAGCTGTTCCTTCATAATCCACATTATATGGTAGGTCCGTCACAACCAGATTCGCCTTCTTTCCTTCCATAAGCTTCTCATAGATTTCTGCTTTAGTACTGTCCCCACAGATAAGTCTATGTTTTCCAAGTATCCATATATCACCATGCTTTGATATTGGTTCTTTCTCTAATGCTGCATCTACATCAAAATCATCACCAGACACTTCTTTATCGTGAATATTCGAGAATAATTCATCTATCTCTGCAGCATTAAATCCAGTAAGGTCTATATCAAAATCAAGTTCTTTTAAATTTTCAAGTTCCAAAGCTAACAGCTCATTATCCCAGCCAGCATCTAGAGCTAACCTGTTATCAGCCAGGATATATGCTTTCTTCTGAGCCTCGGTTAAATGCTCCACTAATACGCAGGGTACTTCTTTTATTCCTTCTTCTTTTGCTGCTATTATTCTGCCGTGGCCGGCAATTATATTTTTATCCTTATCAATAAGTACTGGATTGATAAAACCGAATTCACGTAGACTGCTTCTAAGCTTTTTTATCTGCTCTTTGCTATGGGTTCTAACATTATTAGCATATGGGATGAGTTCATCTATGGGTAATATTTTTAATTCTTCTGTTCTTTTCACTTTTACCACCACCAACTTCTCATAAATTTAAAAAAGCACCTATTCATCTGAATGGGTACCATAATTGCTTTTGCTATCTTTTTCTAATCTAGTTTCATATCCAGTTTTCTCTTTATAAAAGCCATACCTATAATCCATTGCGCACTTTCTAGAGCAGAATTTTCTATTTTTATTTCCATATGCTTTAAAATCTTTACCGCAGTATTTACAGATAAATGAATACCAAGCAGTATCCCTGCGGTCTTTCTTATCTTGATTTTCTTTCCACCAAGTTCTTCTGCAATGTTCTGAGCAGAACTTTGATTTTTTTCCTCTGCGCGTTTTTGTATTTATTTCTTTCCCACAATACAAACATTTGTCTTGTATCTCTTTCTTTTTAGGTGTCTCATTCTTTATTAGCTGCCCATATCCTAAATACCCGGTAAGTCCATATCTTCTGCATAAATCTCTAACATCATCCCTTTTAACTTTTAAAATACTTGCAATACTTTTATATCCATGCCCCTTTTTACGAAGTCTTAAAATCTCTTCTTTTTGCTCTTTTGTAAGCATATTTAACACCTCTTTTTTCTATTTCCAACAAGGCTCAAACCCAGTGCTTATCTTACTTTGCGTCTTTTCGCTAATTTTCCACCCCGGTCCTATGAAAACTGCGAATTCTAGTGTGAAGGGGCCGCCCCGTTCCCGTGTTTTCAATGTGTTGAGATGGTATACCCCCTCCCCCTATGCATGTTATCCACATGTGTATCCACAGATTACCCACAGGGTTATCCACATAAAATTAATAAGTATAAACTTTATTTTTTCTCCCCCACCGACCATCTTCTTTTGCTGTTTTCCTATCGTGACATGATTTACAAAGTGACTGAAGGTTATCTTCATCCCAAAACAAAGCTTCATTACCATGATGAGGTACAATGTGGTCCACTACAGTTGCTGGAGTAAGTCTTCCTTTCTCTTCACACTCTACACAGAGAGGATGCTTTGTTAATACCTTTTTTCTTAACCTTTGCCAGCTACTGCTGTTATAGAGTTTTTTATATTTTCTTTTTCTGTTATATTTCTTTGTCTCTTCCTTCTGATGTTTCTCACAATACCTTCCTTCCGTCAGTTCTGGGCAGCCTGGGAAGCTGCACATGCGCTTTGGTTTTCTTGGCATAACTTTTCTCCTTTTTAATTTTTTCTTTAAAACAAACATGGAACATGCTATGCACTTTATTTCGTGTAAGCCATGTTCCCCAAGAGCATTTTTTACATTTTTGTCAACTCCAAAATTTAGGCATATAAAAAAGACCAACTTATGGTTAGCTGGTCCTTTCTTAAAAATAATACCAGGGAGCCCACTCGTGACTCCCCATCTTTGACTTTAATACCACTTTGAGCATTCATCTCAAAGTATCTTTGTCTATTATATTTATATCCATCTGTTAATATTATATTCATAAAAAATAATTGTGTTATATAAATTTCAAAAAAGGTACGTGGGGACTCGCTCGTAGTCCCCATTTTGAATTAATATTACCACTATCCCACTCGTGAATAGCATCTTTGTATAATTATAATAACATTTTTATTCCTTTTTGTCTAGTGATTGTTTTAAAAAGGCATCTCTTATTTGTTTTTCAAATTCCTGCATATCCTCAATCCCAAACTCTTGTTTAATTAAAATAAAGCGATTTAATTCCTCTTCTTTCTTAGATAACTCATTTTCTAAATTGCTAATTTTGTCTTTAAGTTTCCCTATATACACTAATTTATCATCTAGAATATTTTTCAGTTTATCATAATGACGCTTTATATCTACAGAAATTGCTATAGCTTCATCTACAGCATCCATCTCAGATGAATCTAGTTTTGTTACAAAGTCTCCTAATCGTGCCTTACTTACACATACTATATTACCTAATAGCACATTACCATCTAAAATAATTTCTCCAGATTCGTTATATTTATTAGCAATTGGTACCACTACAGGTAATGTAGACTTCGTATGGGTTATTGGTGCAACTATTGTATTAGGTGATGTAACATTACCAGCATCGCTTTGAAGAATTACGCACGGTCTCTCCTTACACTCTTCACTACCAATTCCTAGACCTAGATTACATCTATAAACCTCACCTCTTTTAACAACTCTTTTACTTGCCCTACTGGCATTTGAATCAAGGTATAATTTTGTCTTTAACCACTCTAGGTATTGTTGTGTCTTTGATAAATCAATACTTCTTGCCATATCTTCTCCCCTTTATCTAAAAAATATTTACATAAATAGTAGGATTTCCACCAACTCAATTACATTTCTGCAAATTCAGTATAACATATTTTGCTAAATCTTTTATATTGTTTTATTTTACATAAAAACCTATGATTTGTACTTTGATTTAACTTTCTAATTTTCCTGGCATAGAAAAGACCCTCTTATTTTTTTATTGAGGGTCATTATATCAAAAATGCTGCGTTTCCTTGGAATCGAATCGATATAACCTCGGCCTATTCAAACAGCATATGGTGCTCTTGATTTTTCTATACCTTTACACTTTATATAATATCACATGTGATAGGTGTCTTTCTATGTCTTTTACTGCACACTTTTAAAGTTTTATCAATTTCTTTAATCTTGCTAATCATTCTTCTATACTTCCTCACTTTATATAATACCACATATGCCAACTGCACTTCACTGCACTTTACTGCACACTTTTAATATTTTATCAATTTCTTTTAGAGCTTTACTGTGAATTTTAAATACTCCTCTTATACTGTAATTCAATTCCTTTGAAATTTCATCCCATGACTTTCCGTTAATATACCTTTTTTCCAGTAACAACTGGCAATTTACATCTTCTACTTTATGAATAGTTTCCATAATCTCTGCTTTAAGATCTATAAACCTATCTACCTCATCATTTATCTCATGGCTTAAATCAATAATTTTTACAATGGTATTTTCCATGCGACTCTTTTCATTATTTTCACCGGAAACTTTCGTATGAGTAAAACAAGTATTCACCTTCATGGCTAAACTCTTTAGTACTTCTAACTGTTCAAGCTTGCTGTCTATTCTTTGATTAATTTTATAAACCTGCGACAAATATTCTTTAGCTTTCATCGCTACATCACCTCTATTTTTCCACCATAGTAGGTTTCAATTATATAATCTCTTTTATCTTTATCCAAAGAAAGTATTCTCTCAAGTGCCTTCTTTTGCCCTAGCTTAAATTCCTCATGAGTTTTATAAAAAACACATCCATCACATTTTTTCTCAGTAAGTATTTTGCAGCTTCTTTGATTATACGCAAAACAATCTGTTTTATCCATCACTTCACCTCTTTTATTAGTCTGCAGTCTGCAGTAAAATATTTTATATGAAGGGAACTGCATTTTTAACTGCAGCAAATCTTCCACAGCTTCTGGCTCTTTCAGTATTCCCTTCAATATTCCCGGCAAAGGGACTGCAGATAAATACTAGTTTTTTTCTCTTTGTCTGTATTTTTTATGTTTATTCATCCGGTACTTTTCCTTGTATGCTTTAAAGTTTTAATTTTCAATAAATTTATTTTATTGTTTTATGTGGGAACATGTTCAATATATATTTATTTATTTTTTTTGTATTGTATATAATATCTTTTTACTATAAAGTCCTTATAATAAGATAGAACATGTTGGACATCTTTCACCCTTTTGATATTACTGGCTTAAAAAAGTTGAACCGATATTGAACTACCTTGAACCTATGTTGGACTAGTTAATTTTCACAAAAATTCGATATTTTTTACCATTTATTTTTTTATCAGTGGTTTTAAATTCAAATCTTTTATTAATCTGCCTTGAAAATTCAATATGACTAAACGGCTGTAAGTTATTATTTAAACAGTATTCTAAATATTTTTTATACACCTCACCAGTTATCTCATTTTCAATTTCTTTTTCATATTCTTCATAAAACCCAATGATAGGGTTATTTGTTTTTTCATACTCTTTTAGTTCCTTTTCTACTTTGGATGACTTGGTAAAACAGCGGTTTTTCAGCACTCGTTTCAGTCCTTTAATTCCTAGCAGTATCAAATATTCCATAGATTCTCTCGACCTTAATTCATATTTTATATGTGGCTTAAAATCCGGATCATCAGGAGAAAACCTTGCATTAAAGGGAATAATGAGAAGTCTTCTCTGCACAGCTCCTGTTTTATCCTTCACCCTTGGGATATTGTTGGCTGAAAATAAAAGCTTAGAATAGTTATTAAAATCAAAAGGGTCTTGCCCTTTCTTTTCAGCATTAATCCTTTCTCCTGTTACCAGTTTCTTAAAAATAGATGGATTAGCAATAAATTCATCTCCTATATCGTCTCCAATGTTGGCCAGTTTTCCAAATAATTCTGCAGTTTTAAATCTTTTCCCCAGTTCTTTTAAATCAAGTGCAGCTATGTTTTTTATGCCGATTAAATTAGTAACCATATCAAGAAATGTAGATTTTCCGTTTAGTTTGTCACCTGTAAGAATAAAGGCCTTTCCTATCTCATTTCTCCTGTAAAACGTGTATCCAATAAGTTCTTCTAACACTGCCCTGATTTCACTATCATTACAGCTAATTTTATCTAAGGTTTTATCCGTTAATTTCCAGTAAGCATTAGGGTTATAATCCCAGGGAATTTTATTGGTTATAATATATTCAGGAGAATGATCTACAAAGGTATCATTTTTTATGTTATATATACCATTATTAAATGCAATCAAGTTATAATCTTCACAGCTTGGCTCTACATCTTCTGCTATAAGCTGTAAATAGCTATATATCTCATTTCGTTTGGTTTTTGTAAGCTCCGGAAGATGTTTAATCATAGCTGACTCAATTTCTATGGGTTCACTTTTATAAATTCTATCTTTATATATGTGGAGCTGACTGTTTATTTTTTTAATGTGTTCTTCACTAATTAGAAATTTTGCAAATTTATCGTGTAAAAACTTGGATTTTATATAAAAGGTCTGCTTTAAAAATGCTTCATCCCTAAGGATAGTGTCTACTTCTTTATCTGATAGTGGTGTCTTTAATACATATTGATTTATAATTTTTATGATATTCTTTATAGTATCTTTACTAAAACCCTCTGATTGAAGAGTGAGAATATAGTTAAAGAGAGCCTGGTTTCTTCCATCTCCTTCTTCTAGAGATTTAAAATCCGGAATACTCTTTTTCTTAAGGGGCTTTAACCACTCTGGTAGAAAATCAATTTCTTCCACAGTATCAATTTTGTTAAGCCACCTTCTGGTTTTTCCAAAAACTTTAATAGGTACTAGTGCATTTTGTTCTCCTACTGCAACATCTACCTTAACTCCTATTGGAGTCATAAGTTTAGTTTGTTTTTTCTTAACTTCTGTATTTCTAAAATAGAAGTGAATACCTCTATCTGTTTTTAAGATGGCGCTTTTGATGTTTAATTCTGTTATTATGTTTTTTACAAGCTTTGCTTCATCTTCATCGTCTATGTCAATTTGCACCATACCGTCTTGTAGGATTCCTGCAAAATCACTATTCATTTTTCTAATATGGTCATAGCTATAAAATGATGTTTTATTTCGATAAGACTCTATAGGTTTCTTGCCTTTTGTCTTAATATATCCTTTTAAAATTTCCAAATTATGCACCGCCTTTTTCGATTTTTAAGCTCTAATTTGGGTGATTTTCCCCCCAAAACAAGGGGGATTTTATAGGGATTTTAGTGATAAAATCTGATGATTTTAATTGAAAACCCCCTAAAATCACCAAATCAGCATTAATTTTTAATTGTTTTCTATTAAAATTTTTCTATTTTAGGGCTGTTTTGGTGATAATCTCCAAATCAGCCCTAATTTTTTATGAAATTTCCTCAAAATCACCCAAATTCTTATTCACTCCATCCTTCCTTTAGAGCCGTTTCATAGTAGATATTTTTAAGCCTTTGATAGGTTTCTTCACTGGTTTCACGAAGTTTTCTTCCTAAAAACACCTGCACTGCATCGCCACTTGACATCTGATAAGCATACTCATCAGTATACAGAAATTGCAAAAATCGTTCTTCAAGGTCTGTAAGTTTTATAAACTCCTCTGGAAGGTCTATCTCAAATTGCTTACATAAATGCCTTAATGTTACAGCAATGCTTCTATCAGAGCAATTTTGAGCTACCATAACTTCTTTAATAAGGCGTAGAAAGCGGGTTAATTCGCTTAAACTCGGTTGCTTTTCATTCATAGAATAACTTCCGGTTTTTCGTAATGTTGGCAGTACCTCTTTAGTAATCCATCTTTTAAATTGCTTTGCCTTTGGTAGTTTTGAAGATAATATTAAAGCATAAAGACCGCTTTCGTTAATCACTATCACTTCTTGTACTCTTCCTAAATTATCGATGATGGGATGTTTCATCCCGTCATCTTCATCAACGTGCCTTGCGATAGCTTTATGTGGTTCCTTGTAAACTAAAACTTCAGCTACATCTTTTCCAACAAACCATGGTTCATTGTTAATGATCATACTTCTCACTTCTCCAAAATCTCTATTTTTAAATACTTTCATCACTTCATTCATTGTTTTCCACCTTTCCTATAAAATCAAATAATCGCTTTCTTGCTACCTGAATATACCAATCTTTATCTAATCTTTTAGGAATTCTTTTGCCTATAACATTTTCATTTTTAATAAAACACTTCTCTGGCGTACCAGCTATTTTTTCTACTCTACCACTATCTTTTACCTTAAATACTCCTTTATCGTCTTCTTTCTTTGAAGCAAATACCCTAAGGCATTTTTCTGGTAACTTTTTATTGCCGTAAAGGGTGTGGGAATATTTATAGCTTATCTTTACTACCTTTTGAAACATCATAAGGTCTTTACAATTGTTTATTGTTTCTTCTACTGGTACTCCTTTAATGAAATATTCTTTTAATGCCAGATTCACAATAGGCAAATCATTATCAATACTACTTAATTTTTTAACATAGGCTCCTTTAGATTTATAGCTGCCATCGTCTTTGATGATGATATAGTTATTGACATCTTTTTGATAGATTTTTTTATAAAGTTCAAATTCCAATTTCATACGGGTTCTTTCTTCCCACTCTGTGCAGATGAATTTTATTTTATTAAGGTCTCTTTTCCCTTTGATTTTCCTATTAATCCATCAGTATTGGATTGAATTAAAGTCCAGTAGGGTTCTAGCTTTTCTATTAAATCTAAAAGCAGTAGCTGTCCACCTACGCAGACATTGTTGGCCTGTCTTGGGTCATAGAGGTTATTGTATTTATATTTCATAGCCCCGTAGGTACTGTTAAGAACGATTTTAAAGGGAAGCTGCATGGGATTCTTTTCAGCTTTGAGTCTAAGCCGCTGTTCATAAATTTTCTTGTATAAACTTATGTCTTCTACGTTTCTAGATAAAAAATCATACTCAAGCATTAGGGATGGATAAAAGGAAGCTACATCAACATTTACAAGAATACCTTCATCCTGATACTTGTCCCTTGCTCCGTGGAGTCCTCCCCATGCAAATACATGGGGCACTCCACTTATAGCTATTTCTAGGGATTTTTCATAACTATGATTATTTGGATCCTTGTACCACTCTACTACATGTTTATATTTTTCTATTTTTAAAGTATTTGGCAGAATTAAATCAAATTCGTCATTACGAGTTAATTTTCTTGCCTTTAAGATAACTGCTGCAAGTTGTGCTTTCGTTTTACTTATATATTTTAGTGGTAGATTAAAGGCTTTCAGTAGGGCTACATGGGAGTCAAATTCTTCTTTTCTATGAAGAAAAATCTCCATAGTCTGCTCTACGTCATATGTGCAGTAGCTAACTACTTCTTGTATTTCTTCTTTTGTTAATTTTCTATCTATATCAAAACTTACTGTGGTTTCTCTGATATCATTTCCCATAAATCCTTCAAGCTCTTTTAAGCTGTTATGAGTTGTCATTACATCATATTGATAGAGTTTTATCTTTTGAAATAAAGAGCTGTACTGCCATCCTGGTTTCTTTTCTGATATAATAAATTTGGAGATTTTATGGGGATTAAAACCTAAAAGGATGCCTTTAAGAATATACTGGTCATAATGACGGCTGTTGTAGCCTATCCAGATATGTTCTTTATGTTTTTCATAAAACGATGCTAATTTGTTAGCATCATTTATAACCACATGTTTTTGATGATTTGTAGGGTCTATTATGACGAGAAGCCAATCGTGGGGAAAGACTTCTGCGTCATAAAATAAAATCATCTCTACTCAACCTCGAATACTTCAACTATTTTAAAGGTCTTAAATCCTTTTTTGGTTTCCCCATACTCCACTGCATACTCATAGGTTTCATCGATAGCTTCATGGATATTAAGGAGCATATTATGGTACTGGGTGAAACTTTCAAATTCTACTTCAATACAAGACTCTAAAGACCTTAAAAATTCATTTGCCATATGAAGTCCATAGGGCGTATGGATAACTTGATTCATAAACAGCATAGAGTTTTTATATTCTCCTTCTAAAATCCTCATCCAGCAACTAACCATAGGTTTACCTGTTTTTGATTCTACAAGCTCTAACTTTTCAATTTTTACTTCATAAGTACCAAAGGGTACTTCTTTGTACTCAGCACTGTTACTACTGATATTTTTAAGGTCCTCTTTTAGTCCTTTCACATCAAACTCTTTGTCGAATTTTGCAAATACATTATTACTCATGACAATTTCCTCCTTTTAATTTAAAATTTTTATTTTCTAGAGCGTCTGCTCTTTTTTGCTGGTTTTTCAGGTTTTACTTCAGGTGTTTCAGTAGCTGTTTCTTCTGTTTCTGTTTTATCTGGTGTTTCTACTTTTGAATAGGTTTTTATTCCTTCCTGGGCTGCTTTTAAAGCTTTAATAAACTCTTCTTTATCTAACCTTACTCTAGATTCTTTAAACTCAAATCTGCCGCCACCGAATATATTTTCTTTCTTTTCAAGCTGAAGATATCTGTCCTTACCATCTATATAAGCTCTTACAGTTAAATCTACTGTTCCTGCCAGTACATTTGCTACTTTGTCATTAATGTTAGGTTTTATTGTGGTAATTTTATTACCGTTTTTAAGAGTTATCTCAGAGTTTAGTTCTTTTGAAATATAGATAATTTGATATCCTAAGCTTTTAAGTCTTTTCATGGCTGATAAAAATTCGGTTCTTACCATATCCCAGCCTTTACCAAAGCCTGCATCCTGTTCGTGGTCTATTCCTAATTTTTTATAAATATACAACCTACAGTGTTCATATAAATCCTCAACTAAATCAATACATACTCTTTTGAATGTATTATCTTTCTTTTCAAGCTCTGCCACAGCATCTAGAAACACTTCCCAAGCCATCTTTACTTTTTTAAGTCTTCCTTCATAGGTCACTTCATCCGCAATTTTCACAACTGGAGATGTTGTATTATCTGTGTTTCCATCGGTATTTAGAAACAGTAGGTCATCAAACTTATCAACAAAGGTTGATTTTCCAACATAACTGTCGGCATATAGCCACATATCAGGGTTTACATCAATTTTCTTTTCTCGCCTTTCATTTTTAGGTAGTAGCATGTAATCAATCTCCTCCTCACAGTATTTTTGAAATTCACACCATGAGCATAATCTACTCGGCGCTTTTTCATAGTTTTTTTCACTTTCAATATCAGAACAGCTATTAAAGAACTCCTCAACCTTCTGGTGGTCATAGTCTACTTCTATAACCTTTACTTCCATACCAGATAGAGTTTCTTTAAGTCTCTTTCTAAACTGATACAAATCTTCTGTTTTCTTCTGCCTGATATAGGTTTTAGGGATAAAAATATAACCTAGCCTTTTTACTTTAAATCCTAATTTTTCTAAAAAGTATTTATATAGATGTAATTGCTTTGACTGAAGGTAGTGGTCGATGTTGTTACTGTATTTAAAATCATAGATGTCTACTGTGCTGTTCTTATTATAGATAGTTAAATCCACAAATCCTTTAAATTCAGGAAAATCTATCTCGTATTCAAAGATGACTGGTTTATCTCGAGTTAAATCATTAATTACCTCTAACGCTTTTTCTACAAGGATTGTTAGTTTAATCATTTCATTAATGTGTTTATCGTTTATAACTGGATATTGGTCATAATAATATTTCTCCATGTCATTAATGCCCTTTTCCAGTCCCAGATGCATAGCACTTCCAACAATCAGTGGAGTATCTGCACTAGGAGGAATAATAGTGGTTAATCCTTTGATGTATCTAAGATAGAACTGAAACTTGCATTTTTCAAAGCACTCCATCCGGCTGAAGCTAAACTGCATGAATTCACCTCCTTTATGAGTTTTTTAAATTTCTTAAATCCTTCTGGATATAAAATCACTCCTATACCACCAGCAGCATTAATATTTCTAATATTCATCTTCTGTATCTCTGTAGGTTTTCCATTATCTCCTTTAAGTTCAATAGCAATAAATACTCCATTAATGCAGCAGATTAAATCGGGTATACCTGCTCTTTGATATCCTCCTCCAAATACTTTGAAAAACCAGGTGTTGGGTTGGGATTTTAAGAACTTTATTACTTTTCCTTGAAACTGTTTCTCTGTCATATGTCCACCTTCTCGAATAAATCTAGTGTGAAGTCCCTTCTTTCCTTAAGTACCTTTAGGATTTTCTCTTCCACACTTTTTTCTGTTATAAGGTAGTAGTAAAAACATGTCCTGCTTTGGCCTATGCGGTGTATCCTTTTCTTTGACTGCATCCATAATTCACTGGATAAAGGTAAGCTGTAGTAAATAGTTTTATTAGCTCTTTGAAGGTTCACACCTGAAGCTCCTGCTTGGTATTGAACTAGTGTTACTGTATTGAATTTAGTTTTATAATTTTCTAAATTGCTGCCTTCTCCATTGATATGGGATACAGGCTTTTCTAATTTTTCACAGATGCCTTTAATAATTTCAAATTCTTTTTTAAAGTTGTAGAATACTACCACTCTATCTTCTGTAGATATAAGTAAATCCTTAAGTGCCTGTTGTTTGTGTGGATTATATATGGATGATAGTTGTCTTAGATATAATAATTTCGTTAAAGAGGTATCCCCTACTAAAGTTTCATCATTTATGGTAATAACTCTATCTTTTTTAAACTTCCTGTACTCCTTGGTGTTTTTCACTGTTACCATATTTTCAATCTGTTCTGGCAGGTCAAAGACTTCTTCACTTTTCATAAATACTGCTCCGTGTTTTTTCAATTTCTCTTTTAACCTATCTACATTTTTATATCCCTTCACAACTGTAATCTGAAATCCACCCATATCAAGTTTTTCTGTAATAGTATAGTGTTTATAAAATAGCTTTTTGCTTATATTCCAACCTAAGAGTTTTAACTGGGACCATAATTCCTCATACTTTCCACCAGTAGGTGTTCCAGATAGTAAAATTACATTAGTTGGATTTAAACCTAAAATAAATTTAGCCCTATTTGATGTCTCATTTTTTATATATTGGGACTCATCCAGCAGTAATGTAAAATCTTTTAATTTCTGTAATTGTTCCCTTCGCCATACTGGGTCGTAGTTGATTATAATAACGCTGTGCTTCGGAATGCTTTCTATGGATTGATTCTTGAAAATTATTACTTCATAGTCATAGTAAGTTCTAAAATGCTCAGCCCAGTCTTTGATTTTGGACTTTTGGCAAACTACTAAATTGTATGGAGCATTTAACTGTTTCATTTTCTCTGAGCCTACAAAAGTCTTCCCAAGCCCAAGGTCTAGATAATATGCTACTCTGTTTATTTTTTCAGTTTCTTTTAGGACTTGTCTTTGATGTGGGTATAGAATTATTTTTATCACCTGCTTTCTTTTGTTTTTATATTTTCATTTAGAATAAGATTCTCTAGCCTTTCTTCTGGAAATACTCTAAGTAGACCAGAAATTACTTTTCTGCCTGCACCACGTCTACCGGATAAAACATTACTAAGAGTTCCCTTAGAAATATTCATCCTTCTTGCAAGTTCATTTTGGGTCCAGCCATTTGCCTGTAACTTTTTTTGAATTATTTCTTGATTAATTTGCATTACCTTCCCACCATCCAATACCTAGTCATCAAATAAATTGCTTCACCCCCTAAATTCTTTTATTTATTTCTTCACTTATTGCTTATATATCAACCTTATATCCATATTCCTGCATTATGGAATCAATAAATTCAAGGGATTCAGGTAGCCATACATTGGTTTTAATCTTCATTCCGTTTTTCAAAGTATCTGTAATAACTTGACAGTATCTTGTATGGCTATACTTAGCTGTCATAACGTAATATGAATTGCGACCATAGAAATTGTTGTCAACCTTTTTAATAACTCCTGCATCTTGCATTATTCTGTTAAACTCCTTTGCAGTTATTCCATAATACATTCCAATATCAGATGCTCTAAGCATTTCATTTAAACGCTGAAGATTTCTAAATAGTTGTAGTTTCTTATCCTGTTCTTCTACTTTTTCTGTAAGCTCTTGTATCTTTTTTCTTTCTTCTTTTAGTGCCTGAAGTGTTTTTATCATAGTATCAGGATTATTTAGCATTTCTTCTATTACCTTATCTGCTGCATAAATTCCGTGTTTTCTTATTGAAGGCAATACTTCATCAAATATCCACTTTTCAAAGCGTTCAGCTTTTTCTTTCACTTCTTTATTTTTGCTTTGAGATGAAGCTCCAACAATTAAGCGATATAGATCTCCTTCTGGAATAAAATTCATTTCTATTTTTTTATTTATATTTTGTGGATGTGGTACCTCCCTTTTTGTTAGGTACCTACAGTGATTTATAACAGCTTTATGTGGATTACTATATCCAAGCATTCTAGCACACTCAGTTGCTGGAAAATACTCTTTATCTTCAATAACTAAAATATTCAATTCGCCAAACTCAGTATTTTTAAATATTTTTAATTGGTTCATAAATTTTTCCTCCTTCTATAATCTTTTTACTTCATTATAAATAGCTTCATAATCTTCTGGTTTAACTTCTATAAGCTTATCTGCACCATATTTCTTTAATAGTGCTTTAATTGCTGTTATCTTGCCTTTTTTCATTTTTTCAGACAGTATAAAACTTATATCTTGGATACTTATCTTATCTGTTTTAATTTGACTCTTGGCACGATATACAGCTGCTAGCTTTTCTAGTTCTTCTGCTAATGCAAGATGTATGTCATTCATAATCTGCACCTCCTCTCCTATTAGTAATTCAGAGCAAAGTCCTTGAGGATGCTGTTCATCACATTAAGGTCATTACCAGACAGGTTCGTCCTAAGTCTTTCCAGTAATTCTTGTTGTTCAGGCTTTAGGTACTTCCTGTTAAGATAATAATCATCTGCTACTTTCACTCCACCGCCATAACGACCTCGAATTGTTTCTATGGGGTAAGAAAGCGATAGGATATCAATATCATTTTTAATAGTTCTGATACTAACACCAAACTCAAAGGCTAAGTTAGACATAGTATCTTGTCGCCTTCTGCATAAAACTTCTATAATTTCCATTCGCCTTTCATTTGGCCCCATCGCTTTCTCACCCCCTTTCCTTTGCTCTGTGATTTAAGAATAAAAGTTAAATAGGAAGGTTTATTTCTTATTTAGAAAATTTTTTAATAAATTTTTGAAAAAATATTTCATCTGTTGAATTAATGAAGTACCACTACCTTTGCTTCTACTAATAGCTTATAAGATTAAATAGGTGCTGTGGCGGACACCTCATGTCCGGTTTTACAGCATAAAAACAATGGTTTCTTAAAATTACAAATAAAAAAGAGCCAAATATAAACCCCGCAGTTTGGATTAATATTTAGCTCTTTAAGATATTTAAAAAACGGACATCTCGTGTCCGCTTTTTGAAAAAAATTTTTTATTTTTTATAATGGTGCAGCACCATATTGATGTAAAAATGTTCTGATTTCATCCATCGTATGTCCATAAAGATGTGTTAAAGCAAAATTATACCATTGGTGATTTTGGTTGGCTAAATTTAGTGAAAACGGTGATTTGTCAATAATATGTCTGCTGATTTCAGGCGGCAGATGCAGTCCTAAGCAAATTAAAATTATGGAATTTAGTGACCCTGTTTCTTCTCCATTAACGATTCGTCTTATAGTACGTTCACTAAGCATTGTCCTCTCTGCCAATTCTTTGAATGTTACGTTTTTCCATTTACGTACTATTTTTAGAGAATCGGTATAGCTGTTTGGCAGTTTATTATATATACGAGCATTTTCTGCCAATACATCAGCAAGCAGTTTTGCTTTCTTTTCCTGAGTGGAATACTCATAACCTCCGCTATATTTTATATCAAAACTAATTATTGAGCTTTTATCCCTGTTTAAGAAACATTCACTATAGTATTTTTCTCTACATCCAGACCTAACCGACAATTCGAAAATCAGACAACACTCTTCCATATGAGTTCGTGCATAATCTGTAAGTATAGTATTTCCAAATATATCCTGTGTTAAATATTTGGGATGGTTTAAAACAAAGTGTGAATCAACATATAAATAACTGCCGTCTCTTACTAGAGAACTCATTTCCGGATTGGCTAAACTTTGGATTGCAGCATCTGTTGCACTAATAGAAAAAGTTTGATTTCTTTGTAGAATTCCCTTTTTAAATCTATGTGGTTTTACATATCGACCATCAATGTATGTGAAAGTTCCAATAGCTTCCTCATATCCCACATCAATCATACGAATTTTAGCTGCAGTGCGGGATACACCAAAAAATGTCGCTAATGAATCAATTACCGGCTCCATTACATCTATAAGTTCATCGGTACCTATCTCTTTTTTATATTGCTTAATAAATTCAAAAGCTTTTTTCTTAAATGTTGAAATTGGCATTTGAATCCTTGGAGCAAGTGCATTTGCCTGCCATTCCATCCAGTCAGTCGCATCTTTATTATTATCTTTTATGCCACCTATTACCTGGCACTTAATTCGTGTGGCACTGCTGTTATATAATCTTTCCAATTCAAATGCTTTTCTATGTAAATCCCAATGAACACACTCATGCACAATGGTGTTATTAACTGATCCTAGATTATAAAGAAAATATGCTTTTGGATCCACGAATATAGTTTTGGCATCTACATGGGTTTGTACCATTTTATCACTGACTTTATCGTAAAATTCTGCTTCGCAATCGTGAAAGAATATCTGCCCAAACACACATAAATCCTTTGTAATCTCTCTCATTTCAACTCTAAGACCCATTTTTTCTGCCAATACTTGTGGTTCAACTGCCATAGGGGTTTTTAATGCTTCTGGGTAATATCTGCGCAGAAAATCTGTAGCGACAGATTCTAATTGTTCCTTACTAATAATAGGAACAAGAGAATCCGACATAGGTTTTGGCTGCTTATTTTTACCGATATACTCAGTTACACTGGAGATTATAAAATCATCCAAATTGCTGTCCAAATCTCCTAAGCATTTCAGCATAAACCACTGACTACAATATTCAGTTTCATCATAGTGATAATCTGACTCACGAACTCCTAAATCAGCTTCTACAACGACATCAAATTCTATTTTCATACCCAGCAAGTCATTTACAGATACAAACTTTACTTCTATATCTGACAATTCTATGCCACCAATGTTTCGAACTTTATATAACCTCAAATTCAAATTATCATAGTTTTCTTCTATGTAATTTTTCACTGCATTAAATAATTCATTTTCAAATCTGTCTGCCACATAATCTTTAAATGAACGATTACCTGCCAATATAGTATCCCCCTTCTCAATAGGCAGTGGTACAATATTTCATTTTAGTTTGCCTCTTTTAAATAAAACTCTGAACAAAGTAATTATTCCTGTCAAAAAAATAAATATTTAATAATTTTTAAATATTCTTTATTTGCTTTTAGGTAAATTATACCATTCTTTGTCGATTTGTTAAATCAAAAACTGTAGATTAATTTCGTAGATTAGTCCACCACTGGAAAAATTTGTAACCTAATTTATTCTTTTGAATTTAAATATATTATAAATATAGCTTATAATAATTTAGATGGAATTTTAAAAGTTAGTTATCCTAAAGTTATTAAGCTTTATAGATATAAAAGGATTTTAGAATGTCCCTTTTGTCACAGCACTGGGAATAAATTTAATTCTGATAAGTACAGCATTTGCGATACATATATTTTTAATTACTACAGCAGTTTAGAAAACTGTACTATGCAAACCCAGGAAATGCAAGGTTCTGTGAAATCTGCGGCAAACCTACATATTTTGGTATGGAAAAGCTTCTTTTAGATTGGAAAGAGGCAAAAGCAAAATCCGAAGAGAATACTTTTCCTGATTTTAATGAATTTGATGGAGATATCTTTGATGAAACAGCATCTGATGATGAAGATGAAGAAATTCCATTTTAATTAGAAAACCGTTATGGTTTAATAATTGGCCATAACGGTTTAATTTATACAAACATAGAATCTTCTTTGACTTTTTTATTATAATAACATTTTAAAGATAGAATTTAAAAATATCTCTTATGGCATAATTCTCAAGATAACTTTAGTTCAGATAAGTACGGTGAAAGTTACGAAAGATATAAATGAATTTAGTTTTGTTGCTGAAAGTGTTACGGTCATAGCCAACTTAACTGCTGGATATGACCTTTTTATTTTGCTTTATTAGTAAGTCAGGTCTCCCAATTCAAATTCTTCCTTATATTTTATTTCTCAATGGATGGAGTATAAACTTTTTGCACAAGGTCATCTGGACTTCCAATGGTTGCATAACTAGCTGCATATATGTATTTTATGTGCATTCTACTATTCAACTATATCTATAACACAAAAACCCTATATATTAATTTCACCAGTATATACTTCACCTTTTGTATTATAAGTTAAATTAAACACCATATCCGATAACCATTTTTTAAAAGATGGATTATCATTAAACTGCTTAAACAATTCCATATTATCAGCCATCATATTTATCATAGCTCGGTTTAATGCTCTTTCACTTTCTATTCTTGCGTTTTGCTTATCTGAATTCTTCATAGCATTTTGATAAGCTACATCTTTAGAAACTACAGCTGGAATACTAGCAATATGCCTTTTGACTTGATCTTCATCTTTCCAATCAATATTCCCCCACATATCATGGAATGATTCTAAAATATTACTAAGCAAATCCATTTCAGGTTCATTTATGCCGCCACCGCTTTTTGTTGGAACTGGACCAACAGAATACTCAGTTTGATCTTCCAAAATGATTGACATAGTTTGCTTAATTTCTGCTCTATAACTATCTAGATCTATTGCATCCAAAATTCCTTTTGACAAATCTTCTTCCACTGGTGAAGGCAATTTTGGTATCAATAGATTTAAAAACAATGCCAGTTTTTCCCATTCTGCATTGCCATAGGGTAAAATTGCGCCTAAAAAGCTATAAGTTCTTACAAATGCCTTTGCACTACTCTTAAAACTTACTTGTTCATCTTCTTCTAAATTTTCATAGATACCAACACAAGCATCAAGAATAGGATCTAGTCTATCTCGATCTGCACCACTTAGATATAGTTCCACCAATGTATTTACATGATAGTCTGTATATACCTGATGCTGTTCCATTTCTGTAACAAGGTCATATAATTTGTTAGGATCTGTTTCTTCTGAAAGAATAGTTGTTGTATAATAGGTTTCAAAAGCTTTTTTTATAGTATCCGTATCATTTGCAAAATCTAAAACAAAAGTATCTGTTTTCCCCGGATATGCTCTATTAAGCCTTGATAGGGTCTGCACTGCTTTAATACCTGATAGTACTTTATCTACATACATAGTATGTAATAATGGTTCATCATATCCTGTTTGGAATTTATTAGCTACAATCAAGAATCTATAAGGATCTTTCTTAAATTCAGTTTCAATTTGACTGCTTGGAAATCCATTAATACTTGCTTCAGTTAATACTTTGCCTTTATATTCCTTTTCACCAGAAAAAGCAACTATGGCTTTATATGGACTTTTTCTTTTTTCAAGGCACTTTGTTATTGCATAATAATAATCAATAGCTCTCTCAATACTACTAGTGACAACCATAGCACGAGCCTTCCCACCAATTTTGCCTTTTGCTATAACTTGTTCATGAAAATGGGTTACCATGATATCTGCCTTTTGTTCTATAGCATAAGAATTAGATTCCACATATTTTTTTAGCTTTTTTTGAGCTTTTTTCTTATCAAACATAGGGTCGTCTTCCACTATTTTAGCTATCTTATAATAGCTGCTAATAGGAGTATAGTATTTTAATACATCTAAAATAAAACCTTCTTCTATAGCTTGTTTCATAGTATAAATATGGAAAGGTTTGTACTGTACTTTATCCCCATTAGGTACTGGTATACCAAACATTTCAAGAGTCTTATTTTTAGGAGTGGCTGTAAATGCAAAATAGCTTGCATTTTTCAGCATCTTCCTACCTTCCATCATTTTGATAATTTTATCCTCTACTGTTTCCTCTTCATCATTGGTATACTCTCCAGATAAAGCCATGTTCATTTTTGCTGACATTCTACCACTTTGACTAGAATGAGCTTCATCTATGATAATTGCAAAATTTCTACCTTTATGTTCTGTACCAATTTCATCTAAAATATATGGAAACTTTTGAACAGTAGTTATAATTATTTTTTTACCTTCTTTAATAAGCTTTTTTAAATCCCCCGAGTTTTCTGCATGACCTACCGTACTTGATACCTGCATAAATTGCTTTATAGTATTTTTTATTTGTTTATCGAGATTAACCCTATCTGTTACTACAATAACAGAATCAAAAATATTTTTACCATCTTTTTCAAATCCCACCAGTTGATGAGCAGTCCAGGCAATAGAATTAGACTTGCCGCTTCCTGCACTGTGTTGTATAAGATACTTTTGTCCCACACCTTTTTCCTTTACATCAGCTAATAATGCTTTTACCACTGAAAGCTGGTGATAACGAGGGAAGATTTGTTTATATTTCTTTTTCTTTGTATACTCATCTTCTTCTGCCACTACTTGAGCATAATTTTCTATAATATTAGCAAGTTCATTTTTTGTTAAAATTTCTTTCCATAAATAGTCTGTCTTAATGCCATTTGGGTTAGGTGGGTTACCTGCTCCACCATTATATCCTTTGTTAAAAGGCAGAAACCAGGACTTCTTACCTTCTAATCTTGTACAAAATTTTACCTCATTATCATCTACTGCAAAATGAACCATACAACGTTTAAATTGAAATAACAGCTCCCTTGGATCTCTATCCAATTTATATTGTTGGACTGCATCCTCCACATTTTGTTTAGTAAGTCTATTTTTAAGCTCACAAGTAATTATAGGTAAACCATTGATAAAAATAGCAAGGTCGATAGCTAATTGAGTATTATTTTTTGAATACATAAGCTGTCTTGTAACACTAAAAATGTTCTTTTCAAACATTTCCTTTGCTTTTATATTTTTTTCACTTGGAGTCATGTAAAACATAATAAGATTAACAGGATAAAAACTTATACCCTTTCTTAATACATCTATAATCCCACGCTTTGCTATTTCCCCTTGAAGTCTGTTTAAAAATTGCTCTTTTTTATGCTGACTATTTAATATACCTATTTTTTCTACTTCATCTGGCTGGGTTTCCTGCAAAAATCTAAAAAGACGGGTTTCATCCACTGCATAATCTCTATTGTAATCTTCATTTGTCCCCTGCTCAAAACCATTTTTATTAACCAAATAATTTACTATTAAAGCTTCCAAACCTGATTCTTTAGTATTAGTTGGCATAGCCTATTCCTCCTCCCCCATTTCAATATTTTCTTCTAATAGTTCTGGTTCCTCTAAGTCTTCAAAATCTTCCTCTGATTCCTCAATAAAATCTTCAACTTCAATACCTCGCACATCTACTTTACCTGTCACTACATTGGAAATTAAGCTAGTTCGGTATTCGGTGATAATGTCTATTTGTTTTTTTATTGATTCTATGGCTTTGTCAATGGTTCGTGTTTTTGCTTCTATATAAGTTACTATTTCTTGTTGTTCATTTAATGATGGCAATCCAATCTTTATATTACCAATAAAATCCCACTCTGCTCGTGGCATTTTTGCACCATAAGTCGACATTGAAATTAATTCAATAATACTATTTGAACGTAAAAGATATTCAACAAACTTATTATATAAATCACCTGATAATGTTTCCAAAACCAAAAATTCTCCTGAACAAACTCCTTTTTTAGATGGTATGGTAACTTTAGCCAAGTATGGTCTAAGCTTTCCAAATAAAATATTACCATCATTGTATTTTTTAGCCGTACTATCAAAAACAGTTTCAGTGGAAGCATTTATTATTCTACCACTCCAGCTCTCCACATTTTCAAGACCAATATAAATATCATCTTCATCTTTTTGAGTTGTTGTAATAGCTGTATTTTTAACAATTGTTTTTATTCTTCTAACTTCCCACCCCTCAGGAATATCCCCAAGCCATTCAATACCGGATGGTTTTATTTTCACATTAGGGTCTAATCCCTTTGTAACTGCTTGATTAATAATTGCTTGTTTTAGCTCTTTTAGGAGTTTAACTTGCTTTTTCTTTGCCCTGAAGAACTTATTTATTTTTGAGAGCTTGCTGTCAAGGTAACGGACAATTTGGTCCTGTTCTTCTTTGGGTGGTACCACTATACGTAAATTTAACAAATCTTTCCCGCTTAAAGTAGACCTCACACCTTCACCCAATTTATTGTATACACCCCTAAGATACAAATCGTAATATTGATAATAAAAATATTTATTATTACATCCTACATAACTTTGTAATCTAATATAGGCAGGACTCATAATACCCCTTTGATTTACAAACCCTACACGACTTGTTTTATAATTTTCTAAATCAATCAATTTAAATACTAAATCGCCTTTTTCAAAAATTTGATAAGTTGCATAGTCTTTCGGTACAAGACCTATAGGGTTATTTTCACTGTTTTTAACTACACCCTTTAAAGTTAAAGATAATATATTACTACATTGATATTTTGAGTTTATTTCTTTCTTGTACTTAAATATCTCCTTCCCTCTTTTCACTTCCCAATGTAAGGGTGTTTTTTCATTCCACACAATATTTGTCTGTTTATATTCCTCATAAGGTTTTAAGCCGTTCTCCATTCACCCTAACCCCCTATGATTTCTTGTAGTAAGCCTTCAGTTTCAGCTTCTAGTGCTTTTAAATCTGCTACGATCTCATCTATACTTCGAAGTTGTACTGGTTTATAGAAGTATTTTGTAAAGCTGATTTCATAACCAATTTGTGTTTTACTATTATCTATCCATGCATCAGGGGCATAGGGTAATACCTCATTTTCAAAGAATTTCTTAATACCACCATCATAAGTAAGTGGAACTTGTTCTGTATCTGTTAACTCTTTATCTACTTCAAACTCTACAATATCATTTCCTAATTTAAACTTACCATTTAATGCATCTTCTTTCTCTTTTTTTAAGACCTTATTTACTACCCTTTCAGCCTTTTCATCTCTAGTTGTAAAGAATTTTCTTATAAGTTTTATTCTTTTAACTGGTAGTTTCTCGCCTTTTCTCTTTGCTATGTCTTTCAAAAGCTCTTCAAACTCATTATAGTTATAGTAAACCTCTTTCTTTGTTTCGATGTATAAGTCCTTTACTAAGCTGTAAGCTGTTATGTCTTTTGCCTCTTCTGCAGCTTGTTTAAATGATTCTAGCTTCTCGTTGTTAATTTCTACTTTTAGTCTTAATGGCCTTTCAACAGTGATTTTCCAATATCCAAATTCTTCATTATTAAATATTTTACTGTACTCATTTTCCTCGAACCTTAGATAAATATCCATAATCTGCTGCCTAATTTCCTTTGTTAGTTCACAGTTTTTATTGCCTAAATTTTTCCTTAAAGGTGATTTTAGGTTTGTGGCATCTATAAGCTGAACTTTACCTTTTCTTCTTTCTTCTTTACGATTGGTTACTACCCATATATAAGTTGCAATGCCTGTGTTATAAAACATATTATCTGGTAATGCTATGATAGCTTCAAGATAGTCATTCTCAATTATGTATCTTCTTAAATTGCTTTCCCCTTGTCCTGCATCTCCAGTAAACAAAGATGACCCATTATGTACCTCTGCTATTCTACTGCCCAATTCTGTGCCATGTTTCATTTTAGCCACATTATTGGCTAAAAATAACATTTGACCATCACTTACCCTTGGAATCATTTTAAACTCAGGATCACCTTTAAAATTCACAACAAATCTAGGATCTGTAATGTTATTCTTACCTCCTAATCTTTCTGCGTCTGTTTTCCATGACTTACCGTAAGGTGGATTTGATAGCATAAAGTCAAATTCCATAGCGGCATTAGCATCATTGGATAGTGTTGAACCATAATAAATATTGTCCGCTTCTTTGCCATCACCTTTTAATAACATGTCTGCTTTTGCAATAGCATAGGTTTCTGGGTTTATTTCCTGTCCATAAAGATGTATTGATATTTGTTTGTTGTGTTCCTTTGCAAGCTCGGAAAGTCTTTCTTCTGCAATGGTAAGCATTCCACCTGTACCGCAGGCACCATCATAACAAAGATAAGTTCCATCCTTTATCTTGTCTTTTATAGGCATGAAGATAACATCTGCCATAAGCTCCACAACATCCCTTGGTGTAAAGTGTTCTCCTGCTTCTTCGTTGTTTTCTTCATTAAATTTACGTATCAATTCTTCAAAGATTAATCCCATGGTATGGTTGTCAAGACCTGGTAGTTTTACTTCTCCTTTATCATCTAGTACAGGATTAGGACTTAAATTAATAGTTGGTGATACAAACTTTTCTATTACTGCACCAAGTATGTCTGCCTCTATCATAGTATCTATTTGATTTCTAAACTTAAATTTCTCAAGGATTTCTTGTACATTAGGTGAAAACCCATCTAAATATGCTATAAAGTCAGCTTTTAGCTGTTGGCTTTTAGCTCTTGACTTTAAATCTTTTAGTATGAATGGTGAAGTATTATAAAAAGCTTGCCCTGCTGCACTGCATAAAGCTTCTGTTTGATTTAAAACACCCGCCTCATCTAACATTTTTTTCATTTGAAGCACTTGTTCCTTGGTTTCTTCTAATACTGCGTCAAGCCTTCTAATTACCGTCATCGGTAAAATAACATCTCTATATTTTCCTCTGACGTATACATCTCTTAAACAATCATCTGCAATACTCCATATAAAGCTTACAATTTGATTATATGTTCCATTATCCATTATTAGTCCTCCCTATACATATCATGTCTTTTTAAGCGTTTATCTTCCGGTTTCTTAGCGTCTATTGGTATAGCCCATGCCCAGCCAATACGGATAGCATTCTTTATTCTTCCTTGTCCGCATAAAACTTGAACTCTTCGTTGAGAAATACCCCACTTTTGAGCTGCTTCTTTTGCAGTCATATATTCCATTTTTATCCCCTCGCTTAAGGTATTCTAGTCATAATTATATGCGAAGAAACGAACAAAAGCAACAGGATTAAATTATGCTCATATTTTTACTTCTATTTGATGCTATACTTATAGTAGAAATTTTTTAACTATTAGTGTTTTTTAACCAATTCATAGAAATATATCAAAACACAAAATACCCTACAAACAAATGTAGGGTACTGTTTTCTATCCTCGTTCAAGGGAATATATACATTTTTTGTAAAACCTCTGTTCTCATTGATATTTCAACATTTATAAGCTGTGTTTTCTTTTAATCAATACTACTGACTCCACATGAGCCGTATGCGGAAACATGTCTACTGGCTGTATTTCTAATGTTTTATATCCTAATTCATCTAATATTTTTAAATCTCTTGCAAGTGTACTTGGCTTACATGAAACATACACTATTTTCTTTGGAGCCATATTTGCTATAGTTTCAAGTACTATTTTTTCACACCCTTTACGAGGTGGGTCTACCACTACCACATCAGCTTTTAATCCTTTATTATAAATCTCTGGCACCACCTTTTCTGCTTTACCCACAAAGAATTCAACATTCTTTACATTGTTTAACTTTGCATTTCTTCTAGCATCTTCTATCGCTGATTCAACCACTTCTATTCCATATACTTTTTTAGCCCTTCTTGATAAAAATAACGATATAGTTCCTATACCACAGTATATATCAAATACTACTTCATTTCCTGTAAGATTTGCATATTCTAAAGCTTTATTATAAAGCTTTACGGTTTGAATAGAATTCACTTGAAAAAAAGACAAAGGAGATATTTCAAATTTTAAGTCTTCTATGTAGTCCATAATTTTATCTTCTCCATACAAAGTAATACATTTACTACCAAGTATTACATTCGTTCTCCTTTTATTTATGTTTTGAATTATACTTTTCGTTTGAGGTATTTCTTTCAAAATCTCTTTTATCATTTCATCTTTATATGGCAAATTATCTCCATTAGTTATTACCACAATCATTAAATCTCCCGTAGCAAATGATACTCTCGTAAGTACATGCCTAAGCAGTCCCTTTCCTGTCTTTTCATCATATATATCAATCTTTTTTTCGTTTATAAATCTCTTAAATACTTTTATTACTTTGTCATTTACTTCATGCTGTATTAAACAGCTATCAGTATCAACTACTTCATGTGTTCCCTTTTTATAAAATCCAATAATAGCTTTTCCATCTTTCATCCCCAGTGGAAACTGCGCTTTATTTCTATATCTGTAAGGCTTATTCATTCCAATAACATCATGAATTTTTACATCTTTTAACTTTCCAATCCTCTCTACAACAGATTTAACTTTTTTTCTTTTTAAAGCTAACTGATAATCATAATCTATATGTTGTATTTGGCATCCTCCGCACTTATCTGCTATCAAGCAGTTTTCTTTTATTCTATATGGTGATTTTTCAATAAAATCAACAATTTCACCTATTGCATAATTTTTCTTAAGTTTAATTATCTTAACATATACCTTGTCTTTTGGAACCCCTCTATCAACAAATACAGTAAATCCATCTACTCTTCCTATTCCTTCTCCACTATCGCCTAAATCCTCAATTTCAATTAAATATATACTACCTTCTTTTACAGGTATACTAACCATAACTATCTCCTCTTTCCAATAAATATTTCTATTAACTATCAGCTTATCATATCAAATCCACATAAAAAATTAGAAAAAATAGTAAAAATATCTTATAATATATTTATAAAAACTTATATAGGGAGTGGTAATATGTTCAAAGCCATATTTAATATATTTCTAATCCTCATTATTTGTTTTTCTGCATCAGGTATCCCAATAAACGATTCATATTTTGATTTACCAAAATTTAATTTTAATACAATAAAAAATAAACAAAACAATGAAAATAATTATACATATAATGCAAATATTCATGACAAATTTATATATAATCCAACCAATATAGAGTTTACCATGTCATATGGCTCAAATAAAGAAAATTTTAATACTAATAATTCTCAAATAGTTGTAGAAATATATAAAAACGACAATTTAATAAAACAATATAAAGGCAGTAAAATCGTAAAAAATATCTATAAAGACAAAAACAAAGTAAAATATATTCTAGATATTTCTATGGAAAATTTAAATATTAAGAGTGGAAATTACAATATAAAAATCTATTCTGATGCAGAAAAATTTTCTAATATCCCTCCCTATAAACTTTCAGCTACTTATTTTAGTAATGCTAAATATATAGGCTCAAAAAATAGTGTTGACAAAAAACATATGTTCATTACACTTTTTTTTCCGGACAAACAAGCTATGTATTTAGTACCTATTTCTCGCAAAATTCCATACACTAGAAAACCTATAGGAAAAACTATAAAAAACTTACAGCTAGGTCCTAAAAATACTTTAGGTTTAAGTGAAGGTTCGCCTATACCTAAAATATTATGGAAAAGTATAAAAGGTACAACAGCTATAATTAACTTACCATCAAATGCTGACATATACGGCTCTACAGGAAGTTATATAGCACTATATTCACTAATTAATTCTATTACATCTATATACGGTGTTGACAGCATTCAATTTTTAGTTGATGGTAAAAAAAGAGATTTTTTCTTTCACGGTATAGAAATAAAAAAACCTTTTTATCCCAACACTTTGCCTAAAGCTTATTTAACTCTTGAAACTGATACAAAAAAATTTTTATTAGTCCCTGTTGAAATAAATAAACAAAATATAGATATAAATGATTTAATAATAAATATATTTAATTCTTTACAAAAAGGTTATGTAAATGATTATGACATGAATTATTTAACTTCTACAATTCCTTCAAATATAAGATTAATTGATTTTTACATAAAAGAAAATATTTTAAATATCAATTTTAGTAAAGAATTTTTAAATGCGTATGAAAATAGAGATGATTTAAAAAAGATGATGATTGACAGTATACTCTATTCGTTTACTAGTTTACCTGAGGTAAACAAAGTTTTTATAAAAGTTGAAGGAAAAATCATAAATTCCTTTGGCGATATAGATATTTCTAAACCATTGTTTCCACCAGCTTTTATAAATGTAGAACAGTAAAAAATTTGGCGCCATAAGGCGCCTATTTATATATTAGAATCAGTTACTCTACGTAAATTCCTAAAAATATAAAACAAAGATTTAATTACTTTTAATACAAATTTTACCAAGCTCAATCTTAATAGAAAAATTATCAATATCTTTAATTAATTTTTCAATTGATAATTTATCTATAATTATTGAACATTTTTAATTATTTTATACCCTTTTATTATTTTTCAACTCAATATCTTATTATACTATGGTATTTTATTTTTGATAACAATTTTTTAATAATGTCCAAACTTTTTCATTAGCTTTTTTTATTTTGACAGGTTTTAAATTTTTATCGACAAATGCATGAACAGTTTTCCCTCTTGCTAAAAGAACATTATCATTTTTTCGTATTATTTCATAACTAAAAGCAATTCTAACTCCTTTTAAATAAGATATTTTCGTTCTAATTATTACTTCATCATAATATTTAGCAGGCTTTATATATTGACAAAAACTTTCTATAACAGGTAATATTATTCCCTCTTGTTCAAGCTTTTTATAAGTATATCCAAGAGAATTAAAAAACTCAGACCTTCCCACTTCAAACCATGTATAATAATTAGCATGGTAAACAACACCCATTTGGTCTGTTTCTCCATATCTTACTCTAATAATAGCATCATTGGAGTACATAACATTTCCTCCTCAAAATATTTAAAATAAACTTTCATTTAAAATGGAGTAAAGCTGATAATATATAGAATCATAAATCCATCTATATACTATCAGCTATTAAAACTATTTATCTAAAGCACTCTTGCCTTTCCACTATACACTAAACCTCTTATTGAATCTACAGTTACTATCTGTCCGTCAACTAATTGACTAGTAGCATTTACAGCTCCAACTATAACAGGTTTTTCAAGACTTAATCCAACTATTGCAGCATGAGAAGACAATCCACCTTCTTCAACAATTATTCCTGCTGACTTTTCTATGTATTCCATCATATCTTTATCTGTTGAAGTAGTAACAAGTATGTCTCCTTCTTCAAATTTTTCCTTAATTTCAACTGCATTAGTAGCAACACATACTTTACCAGTAGCTGAGAATTTTCCTATTCCTGTACCTTTTATCAATACTTCTCCAACAATGTGTACTTTAATAAGATTTGTTGCACCTGCAACACCTACTGGTATACCTGCAGTAATAACTACTAAATCTCCATCTTTTATATATCCATGTTCTTTAGCTTTTTGAACAGATAGTTCAAATACTTCATCTGTAGATTTTACTTGCTTCATTAATATTGGTTTAACACCCCAGATTAATAACATTCTTCTTTGAATTCTTTCACAAGTTGTAGCTGCAATAATAGGTGCTTTAGGTCTAAATTTAGAAACCATTCTAGCTGTAAATCCTGAAGATGTAGCTGTAATTATAGCTGAAGCTCCCAAATCATTAGCTGTCGTACAAGTCGCATGGCTAACTGCATAAGTTATACTAATTTCTTTATTTAATCCTTTGCTAGTCAAAATCGCATCATAATCTAATGAATTTTCTGTAGTTTTAGCTATATTTGTCATTGTCTTTACAGCTTCAATTGGATATTTACCAGCAGCAGTTTCTCCAGAAAGCATAATAGCATCTGTTCCATCAAAAATAGCATTAGCAACATCAGTAACCTCAGCTCTAGTAGGTCTTGGATTTCTTATCATAGAATCTAACATTTGAGTAGCTGTAATAACCGGTTTGCCAATTTTATTACATTTTTCTATAATCATTTTTTGAACTAAAGGAACTTGTTCTGTAGGTATTTCAACTCCTAAATCTCCTCTTGCAACCATTATACCATCAGATACTTCAATTATTTCATCTATATTTTCTACACCTTCTTGATTTTCTATCTTTGAAATGATTTGAACATGATGTGCATTATTCTTTTCTAAAATTTTTCTAATCTCATGAACGTCATCTGCCTTACGAATAAAAGAAGCAGCAATAAAATCGATATCATTTGCTAAACCAAATTCTATATCTTTGATATCCTTTTCTGTAATAGCTGGAAGATTAATTTTTACTCCCGGTACATTAACACCCTTTTTATTTTTTACTACTCCACCATTCTTAACGATACACTTTATTTCTTTATCATTTGGTACATCAATAACTTCAAGCTCTATTAACCCATCATCTATTAATATCTTATCTCCTTTTTTTACATCCATTGGAAGCTTATCATATGTAATATGACATCTTTCTTTATCGCCTAGCACTTTTTCTGTCGTTAATGTAAACTCTTGACCTTCTATGAGTTCTACAATACCTTCAGCAAAATCGCCTGTTCTAATTTCTGGTCCTTTAGTATCAAGCAAAATTGCAACTGGAATTTCCAATTCCTCTCTAACTTCTTTAATCATATTAATTCTTTTAAGATGTTCATCATGACTTCCATGAGAAAAGTTAAGCCTTGCTACATTTAATCCATTTTTTACTAGCTCAGTAAATATTTCCTTAGATTCACTAGCTGGTCCTATAGTACATACTATTTTTGTTTTTTTCATTTTTTCACCTCTTATCCATAGTTTTTAAATCTCTAAATTTTATCTATAAATAATATAAAAAACATATTTTATATCCTATCTAAAGTAATATATTTTAGGGAAGTACTTTTGTACTTCCCCTAATGAGCTTTTAAAATTCAAATAATACTTAAAATTAATATTGGTCAATTATTACATGTGCTTCATTTGCCTCTAACTCGGGAACTAAAATCTCTATTAAACTATTATTCTCTCTCATTTTTACCAAAAAACCTTCTGATGTCAATTTATCTTTTATATGCTGAGCATCATTTCCATCATGGGTAACATATATTACCGTCCACATATAATACATTCTCCTTTTGTATTAATATATTTAAATTATTCTTCCTTTTAGAATAATATAATGTATAATATTTAAGCTTTAAAACTAAATAAATTTCTTAAACGCACCATTCCATTTCAATATTATTATAAATGTAATATTTTAATTTTGTCAAAGCTAGAATATTGTAAAACGTTTTCAAAAAAATCTTAAGCAAAGATTTCTTCTTTTTAGCAAATTTTTACAGAATCTTCCCCAACTACTTTTTTTAACTGCTTTATAATTTCTTCATCAATATTTACCCATAAACTTTTATCTGCCTTCAATTTCTTTTTTTCACTCTCTATATATAAATATACTGGAATATTTCCTCTTTTTTTAGATAGTATAGATTTTATAATATTAATTTTCTTTAAATCCATATATTTCAGTTTCAAAAATAATTTTCTACTTACCTCTCTCTTTTCATATTTTACCACATTAATTAATTTTTTAACATTCTCCTTTGTTAATGGAAGTATATTATCAGCTAAAATTTTTGGCTCTTCATCTTCTTTTAAATTTATTTTTCCTATTACTATTACTATACTATCCTCATGCAAATACTCTAATGTTTTATCATAAACAGTTGGAAATACAATCACTTCAACTGGTCCATACAAATCTTCTACTGTCAAAAAAGCCATCAAATTATTATTTTTAGTAACTTTATCTTGTTTTTTTATTATTATACCCGGTATTATTACTTTATCTCCATCCTTAAATTCATGACTCCCACCTTCATCATTCATTTCCCTTAGTTCATTAGAGTTTATAGTAGCTACTTTATTTATTAATTCTTCATATTCCGATAGAGGATGTCCACTAATATATATTCCCATCATTTCCTTTTCAAAAGCTAAAAGGTATTTATGAGGAAACTCTTTTACATTGGGCAACACATCATATTTCATACTGTTTGGAATATTATCACTAAAAGTATTAAACAAAGACATCTGCCCTTCTATATTTTTTCTTTTATCTTGATGAATTCCCTCTATTATTTTTTCATATACAGCTAAAAGCTGAGCTCTATTCACATTCAAACTATCAAATACCCCTGCCTTAATCATACTTTCTACAGCTCTCTTATTTAACTCTTTAGTTTCTATTCTTTCACAAAAATCAATAAAACTTGTAAATTTTTTTTCTCTTCTCGCCTTTATAATAGAATTTATTATACCAATACCTACATTTTTAATAGCCAACAATCCAAATCTTATTTTATTTCCAGATACAGTAAATTTGTCAAAACTCTCATTAATATCGGGTTTAAGTATTTCAATACCCTGTCTTTTACAGTCATCAATATATTGAGCTATCTTACTTGAATTACCCATAACACTCGTCATAAGTGCTGCCATAAACTCAACAGGATAATAACACTTAAGATATGCAGTCTGATATGCAAGCACTGCATAACTAGCAGCATGACTTTTATTAAAAGCATATTTTGCAAAATCTATCATATCATCAAATATTGTATTTGCAACATCTTTTGGAATACCATTTCTTACGCAACCACGAATTTCTATATTTCCATTTTCATCTACTTTTCCATTTATAAAATATTCTCTTTCTTTTACCATTACATCCATTTTCTTTTTACCCATAGCTCTTCTAACAAGGTCGCTTCTACCATAACTATATCCACCTAATTCTCTAACTACCTGCATAACCTGCTCTTGATAAACTAAACAACCATAAGTAACTTTTAATATAGGCTCAAGCTTAGGATGTAGATAAGTTATTTTCTCCGGATTATTTTTATTTTCAATATATTTTGGAATAGATTCCATAGGTCCGGGTCTATATAGAGAAATTCCAGCTATTATATCTTCAAGACACTGCGGTTTTAATTCTCTCATAAATCTGCGCATTCCCGTACTCTCTAACTGAAAAACTCCTAAAGTTTCTCCACTGCTTATTAATTCATACACCTTCGGGTCATCATATGGAATATTTGAAATATCTATTTCTACTCCTTTATGTTCTTTTATAAGCTTTAAAGCATCTTTAATAACTGTTAAATTCCTAAGTCCCAAAAAATCCATTTTAAGAAGTCCTAATTCTTCTAATAGCGTCATATTAAATTGTGTAGTTATATTATTATCATGAAGATATAATGGCACATATTCATCAACAGCTTCTTTTGCTATAACTACTCCTGCTGCATGGGTAGATGCATGTCTAGGCATACCTTCTACTGCTCTTGCTATGTCAATAAGATACCTTGCTCTTTCATCTGTATTGTAAATACTTTTTAATTTCGGATTCATTTCTAGAGCTTTATCTATTGTCATTCCAAGCTGAAATGGAACTTCTTTAGCTATTTTATCTACTTCACTATAAGGCATATTAATAGCCCTTCCCACATCTCTAATAGCTCCTCTTGCAGCCATAGTACCAAATGTTATTATTTGAGCAACTTTTTCACTTCCGTACTTTTTAATAACGTAATCTATAACTTCTCCGCGTCTTTCATCTTCAAAATCTATATCGATATCCGGCATTGTAACACGTTCTGGATTTAAAAATCTTTCAAATATAAGATTATACTTAATAGGGTCTATATCCGTTATATTTAAAGTATATGCAACTATACTTCCTCCACAGCTACCTCTTCCCGGTCCTACTAAAATCCCATTATCTTTTGCATATTTAATAAAATCCCATACTATTAAAAAATAATCAACATATCCCATCTGCTCTATTATAGATAACTCATATTCAAGTCTTTCTTTCAAATTTTCTGTAACTTTTTTATATCTTCTTTTAAGTCCTTCATAACACAATTTTCTTAAATATTCATTAGGCGTATACCCACTAGGCACATCATATTTAGGTAAATGCATTTGATTGAAATCAAATTCCACATTACACATATCTGCAATTTTTTGCGTATTTTCTATAGCCTCAGGTACATGAGAAAATAACTTTTCCATTTCTTGCGGTGATTTTAGATAAAATTCATTTGACTCAAATTTCATTCTATCTTTATCTTCTATTGTTTTACCCGTTTGAATACAAAGGAGTATATCGTGAACCTTATAATCTTCATAAGTAAGATAATGCACATCATTTGTAGCAACTAAAGGAATTCCCGTTTCTTTGCTTAATCTTATCAATTCTTTATTAACTATTTTTTGTTCTTCTAAACCATGGTCTTGTAGTTCTAAATAAAAATTACCTTGTCCAAAAATATTATTTAATTTTAAAGCTAACTTTTTTGCACCTTCAAAATTATTATCTAATATTCTCCTCTGAATATCTCCTGCAAGACATGCACTAAGACAAATTAAATCATCACTATACTCTTGAAGTAATTCATAATCTATTCTCGGCTTATAATAAAATCCTTCAGTATATCCTTTTGAAACAATCTTTATTAAATTTTTATAACCCTTATTATTTTTTGCAAGTAAAACTAAATGTCCCATATTCTTATCTTTAATAGAATCTTTATCAAATCTACTCCTCGGTGCAGTATATACTTCACATCCTATTATCGGTTTTATACCATATTTTTTACCTTCTTTATAAAAGTCAATCACTCCAAACATTGAACCATGATCAGTAATGGCCACTGAATCCATTCCCAATTCCTTTACTCTCTTAAACAAATTTGAAATCCTAGTATAACCATCCAACAAACTATATTCACTATGAAGATGAAGATGGACAAATTTTTTTCCCATATATATTCCATCCTTCCTAAATCAAAATACATCTTTAAAACAATTATACTATATAAAATAAAAATCTGCCTTTACAAAAGACAGACTTTTTACAATTTATATTCATGTATTAATGAAGTTATTGCAACATCAGGATTTTTATTAATATCCACTTCAATATAATCTGTTACTTTTCTTCCATCATTTCCTATAAGTATTCTTACAATTGGCTTATTGGGCTTAAATTTATTTATATCTACAACTAATCCTACCTCATTAGTATTTAATCTGACTATACTACCAACTGGATAAATTCCTATACATTTAATAAATTCTTTTACTATTTCTTTATCAAATTGAGAACCGGCCATAGTCCTTATATATTCTAAAGCCTCGTATGCATCTACTTTACTTTTATATGTCCTATTAGATGTGAGAGCATCATATACATCTGCTATAGCAACTATTTTTGAATAACAATGTATATCATCTAAACTTTTACCTTGTGGGTAGCCACATCCATCAGGTCTTTCATGATGTGAAAGCACTACCTGTGCTGCAATTTCACTTATTAAACTATTTTTCTTTATTATTTCATATCCATAAATAGTATGTTTTTTTACTATATCATATTCTTCTGCTGTCAATGGTCCGGGTTTATTTAATATTTCTTTTGGAACCATCATTTTACCTATATCGTGAAGAATAGCACCTATTCCTAAATCTAAAAGCTCATCATAACTATACCCTAAAGAAATTCCTATAACAAGAGATAGTATACAAACATTAACTGAATGTTCAAATGTATAATCATCTACTTTTCTTAGATTTTCCAAACTAATTATTACTTCATCATTACTCAATAGATTATCAAGTATATTAGAAACAATATTTTTTAATCTTTCAACATCAATATTATTATCGAAATAAATTTTTTTCATTGTCTTTTCTATAAAATCCTTTGCTTCACGTCTAGTTTTTTCAAAAATAATTTTTTTATGTGAATTATCATGATACATGGTTTTACAATGATTACTATAACTATCATCATTTTCCTCATTTACTATTAAAATCTCATCTATGCCTAAATCTTTTATTTTTTTTAAATATGAATCTCTAATCTTTATACCTTTGCTAAGTAAAATATTCCCATTATTATCATATATATTCTGTCCTAAAATCATTCCTGCTTTAACGTTTTCTACATTTATTTTACTTGTCCTATTATCCATTGTAGTCCTCCGTGAAAAAAATGGTAATTTAATAAGTAGGTTCTACAATAATCAATAAATTCCTTTAAAATATTCTAATTATTTATATTTTTAGTCATAAAGTCCTAATAAATTATCTTTTTTTAAATTTTGCGTAATATTATAGTTACATGTAGTTATATAAAGTTATTTTTATTATTACTTATAAATTTAGCAAATCTTCATTTATAACCTTTTCAAGTGCTTTGATTGCTTCCATTTCATCTGGTCCATCAATCACAATGGTTATCTTACTATTCTTAGAAATTCCCAATGCCATAATTCCCATTATACTCTTTGCATTTACTTTTTCGTCTTGTCTTTCTATAAAAATATCTGACATGAACTTATTAGTAGTTTTTACAAATAAAGCTGCTGCCCTTGAATGTAATCCCAATTCGTTTCTTATAACAAATTCTTTTCTAATCATCATCTATTCCCCCTTTTAACTTTTCAGCTATCTTTTCTATTTTTCTAAGTCTATGATTTACTCCAGATTTCCCAACTGGTGGATTTAACATCTGTCCTAATTCCTTTAAACTAGCATCTCTATACTTAAGTCTTAATTCAGCAATTTCTCTTAAATTATCCGGTAGTACTTTTAAGCCAACAGTATTTTTAATGTACTCTATATTTTTTATCTGTCTTAATGCAGCTTCAACAATTTTACTTAAATTTGCAGTTTCACAATTTACTATTCTATTTACATTATTTCTCATCTGTTTCATAATTCTAATATTTTCCAAATTCAAAAGTGCATTATGAGCTCCAATAATATTTAATAAATCTACAATTTGATCTCCTTCTTTTAAATACACAACATAATTATTTTTCCTCATTATTACTTTTGAATTTAATCCATAACTATTTATTAAATTCTTTAACTCTTCACTAAACTCCTCACTATGAGTAACAAATTCTAAATGATATGTTTTTTCTGGATCACTAACTGAACCACCGCCAAGAAAAGCTCCTCTTAAATACGCTCTTTTACAACATTCCCTTTCTATTAGTTTACTAGGAATTTTATAATTTATACTAAATTTATTATCTTCAAAATTTATTATTCCCATCTTTTGAAGCATTTCATTAGCACCTGCTACTAAAACAACATAAATATTACTTTTCTTGAGAACTTTATTTTTTTTAACAAGTACTTCAGTATGAACATTAAAAACTTTTTTAAACAAGGAAAACGTTAACCTAGCAATCGCAGCATTTTCCGTAGTTACTTTTATATTTACTCTATTCAGTCCTACAAGCTGTATTGTACCGCTCATTCTTATTAAAGCTGACGCTTCAGCTAATTGACAACATTTCTTTTCAAACATTTTTCTAACTATTTCGTTTTTAGTTTGCGATGAAAAAGACATTTTAATATCACCTACTTCATTTTAAGCATTATTGTTTATTATATCACAACTATTCAAAATAATTATTAAAACTTTCCAATACAAAATATTTTATCAACAATAAAGTACTATAATTTTTTCTTATCAGAATAAATCAAACTTAAAAAGATAATAATATTTTTGACCAAACTTTTGGAGGTGAAATAAAGATGGCTAACTACCCTAAAATGCACGTTAAATGTTCAGTATCTAATTGCAAATACAATAAAAACAACTACTGTCATGCTGATAAACTAGAAGTAAATGCCATAGGAGATGGATATGCTCTAACAAGTGAAGGTACTGCATGCAGTACATTTGTATCTAGTGTAGATAATAATAAAACTTATTAAAAAATAAAAGACCTCTTTTTCATGAGGTCTTTTTAATTTCTTCTATTGCCTTATTTATTATATTCTTTTCATCTTCATACTTAGCTAAATCTTTTACCCTATTTATATGAATAAATTTTGCATCTATAAAGCCTTCTTCCTTTTGTGGAATACAATCCATGCTTCTTGCCTTCATTAGATACCAATGCACAGTTTTATTTACTATTTCATCACTATTCCAACCATTTTTAAATGAATAATTAATTTTTCCAAGATATTTAATAACATCGGCCTTTACTCCACCTTCTTCAAAAACTTCTCTAACTGATGCTTCAACTATATCTTCATCTTCTTCTATTTTTCCTTTCGGCAGTACCCAATCACCATTAAACTTTCTCAACAATAGTATTGCATTTCCAAAATACACAACACCACCAGCACTTATTTCCACTTTCAATTATTCCACTCCTTATTACTTACATCTTCTCGTGGAAGATTAAAAAATAAATTATATAATCACTATAACTGTCTTTCCTCTTAATAATAATTATATTATAAAAATACAAATCTGGAACAATTTATTATTAGTATACCATAAATAAATCAATATAGCATGGTAAAATTTTCAAAAATAAATAGCGGCAAAAACTTTGCCGCTATTTATTTACCAACATTTTATTATTTTATAGGTCTTAATCTAGCTGTAAAATGTCTTAATACCTTTGGCTCATATTCAAATTCTAATCCAACTAATTTATCAGCATTTTTAAATACTTCTATAACTGCATCTGCAACAACATCCATATGTCTATTAGTATATACTCTTCTTGGAATAGTAAGTCTCATAAGTTCCAATGGAGATTCTAAGTTTTCTCCTGTATCTGGGTCCCTACCAAGTAAAAATGAACCTATTTCAACAGGTCTTACTCCACCTTCTATATATACAGCATTACATACTGCTTGTGCTGGGAATTGATAATATGGAATATGTGGACATATTTTCTTACAATCTACAAATACGGCATGTCCTCCTGTTGGATATTGAATTGGTACTCCAGCTTCTCTCAATCTATCTCCAAGGTATTTTACTTGTTCTATTCTATACTCTAAATAATCCAATTCTAGTGCTTCTTCTAAACCTACTGCTAGAGCTTCCATATCTCTTCCAGAAAGTCCTCCATATGTAGGGAAACCTTCCATAGGTACTATTGTTGAACGACAAGCTGTATAAAGCTCTTCATCATCTTTAATACCTATTAAACCACCCATATTTACTAATCCATCTTTTTTAGCACTCATCATAAAACCATCAGCATAGCTAAACATTTCTCTAGCTATTTCTTTAATTGATTTATCTTTATATCCTTCTTCTCTCATTTTAATAAAATAAGCATTTTCAGCATATCTAGCTGCATCTAAAAATACTTTTAATCCGTATTTATCTGCTATCTCCTTTACTCCTCTTATATTTTTCATTGAAACAGGTTGTCCACCTGCTGAATTACAAGTTACTGTAATAACTATACAAGCTATTTTTTCTGCTCCATTGTCTTTTATAAATTGTTCAAGTTTATCTAAATCAAAATCTCCTTTAAAATCATCATACTTTTCTGTATCAAAAGCTTTTTCATGAATTAAGTTTATAGCTCTACCTCCAGCTAATTCTACATGAGCCTTTGTAGTATCAAAATGCATATTACTTAAAACATAATCACCTTTATTTTTTATAACATTTGGAAATACCACCTGCTCTGCTCCTCTACCTTGATGAGATGGTATTATGTATTTATATCCTGTAATATCTTTAGCAACTGCTTCTAATCTATAAAAACTTCTACTTCCAGCATAAGCTTCATCACCCATCATAAGTGCTGCCCATTGTCTATCACTCATAGCACCTGTGCCACTATCTGTTAATAAGTCAATATAAACATCTTCTGCCCTTAAAGCAAATGGATTATATCCTGCTTCTTTTAATCTCTTCTCTCTCTCTTCTCTTGGTATTAATCTGATTGGTTCTACCATTTTAATTTTAAATGGTTCTGCTTTTCTGATTTCCATAATTTTTCCTCCTTCATATGCTTTATGGCTTTTTTTTAAGTTTTCAAAAATTTTTGTATATGAATATATTTCTACATTAATTTTAAAATTCCTTTTTTTATTTTGAAATATTCTAAAATATTTTTAAATAAAAGAATAAGATTAAGCCAATATACTTAATCTTATAAACTATTAGCAGTATTTTTTACTTTTTTAACAATTGAATTAAGCTCCAAAAATCTCATCTTATCATGACTATATTTCTTTTCAATTACCAAGTTTACAATATCTTTAGAAAGCTGAAATGCATTATGCCTTAAATATCCCTTCTTTATCTCAATATAATTATTTTCTATTACATTTATTTTATTTTTACTGAAAAACTCCATATCTTTTTGAGCTAATTCAACAGGCTTTGCACCTTCTTCTCTATATTTTTCTATAATCTCATTAGGTATGCTCTCATTATTTGCATAAACATACTGAATTACATTTTTACCAGCATGATTCAAAATAGCTTTAACATGCTCCCCTACAGTAAAGTTATCAGTTTCCCCGGGCTGTGTCATTAAATTTGAAACATAAATTTTTAAAGCTGAAGATTTTCTTATAGACTTTGTAATATCATTTACTAAAAGATTTGGAATTATGCTTGTATATAAACTACCCGGTCCAAGAATTATAACATCTGCATCTTTTATAGCTTTTATTGATTCTTCCAATGGTTTTACATTTTTAGGTTTTATAAATACTTTCTCTATTGAACTATTATTTTCCAAAGCTTTCAAAGGAATTTGCGACTCTCCTTTAATAATTTGACCATTTTTAAGTTTTGCATATAAAGTTATATCTTCAGTAGTTACAGGTAAAACTTTTCCAGCAACTGCAAGTATTTGATTTATTCGCTTTATGGCATGTTCAAAACTATCTGAAATTCCAACCATAGCTGCTATTAAAAGATTTCCAAAACTTTGATTTTTCAGCGTACCTTCCTTAAATCTATATTGAAGAAGTTTTTCCATGATGGGTTCAGTATCTGCAAGTGCAAGAATACAGTTTCTTATATCTCCCGGTGGAAGCATGCCAAGGTCCTCTCTAAGTTTTCCAGAACCACCACCATCATCTGCAACAGTAACAATTGCAGTAATATTAGATGTAAATTTTTTTATACCTCTTAAAAGAACAGATAATCCAGTTCCTCCACCTATTACTACAACTTTTATTCCCCTTGACAATATATTCTTGTCATAAATTTTATTTACCAATCCCAAATCACTTAAATTTCTGTTTTGTTTTGCATGATTAAATAAATTTTTAACAGATAAAAATATGAATCCACTTCCCAATGCTATAAATCCAATAATCAAACCTACTTTAGATTCAATCTTAATAATTACATTCATCAGCAAACTTAATCCAAAAATGGTAAATATCGCACCAATAATCCCCAGCATCAAACTCTTTTTCAATTTTGTATCTAATTTAAACTTAAAAAAAATATTCATTTTTTCTTTACCCCTTTACTACATCAGCTGGAATATCTCTATGGTTAACACTAACTTTATGTCCTTTTTCCTTTAAATATTCATACAATATATTTGCAACAGTTACTGACCTATGCTTGCCACCTGTACACCCTATAGCTATTACCAACTGCATTTTTCCTTCTCTAACATAAAAAGGTATTAAAAAGTCTATCATTTCATTTAATCTTTTTACAAATTCAATACTTTCCGGCCAATTCATAACATACTTTCTAACTTTTTCATCATTTCCAGTAAAATCTCTCAAATTTTCTATATAATGAGGATTTGGAAGAAATCTAACATCAAATACTAAATCAGCATCTAATGGAATTCCATGTTTGAAGCCAAAAGATAACACAGAAATAAGAATATTATTTGTTTCTGAACCATCTAAATATATCTTTCTTATTTCTTTTTTAAGCTGACCCGGCGTCATGTTAGTTGTATCTATAATTTTATCAGCTTTATCTCTTAATTTATCAAGTTTTTTTCTTTCAGCATTTATTCCGTCAATAATCCTTCCTTTTGGACTTAAAGGATGAATTCTTCTAGTTTCTTTAAAACGTTTTATCAAAGTTTCATCTGACGCATCTAAAAATAATATTTCATATTTATATCCACTACTCTTTAAATTTTCCAAACTATCAAAGAGGTCATCAAAAAATTTACCCCCTCTAATATCTATAACTAAAGCTATTTTCTGTATTTCGCCATTACTATTAAAACAAAGTTCAGCAAATTTAGGAATTAGTACAGGCGGTAAATTATCAACACAATAAAAACCTAAATCCTCCATACACTTCATAGCTTGACTCTTACCAGCTCCGGATAAACCAGTTATTATTACAAGTTTCATAAATTCACCTCATTTTTTCATTTGCTTAAAATCAAAACTTATTCTTCTCCTATTATTTTTACTTCGGTTTCTAGGTTTACTCCAAAATTATCTCTAACTACTTTCTGCACAAGCTTAATTAAATTTAAAACATCTTCAGCTGTAGCATTTCCTAAATTTACAATAAATCCACTATGCAAATCAGAAACTTGAGCATCTCCAACTCTCACTCCCTTTAATCCCGAATCCTGTATGAGCTTACCAGCATAATAACCTTTTGGTCTTTTAAATGTACTTCCAGCACTTGGCAAATGTAATGGCTGTTTCGTAGTCCTTCTCTTAGTAAAATCATCTACTATACTTTTTATTTTATCATAATCTCCTTTTTTAAACTCCATGTCTACTTCCAAAACTACATATTTTTTATCTTGAATAATACTCGTTCTATATCCTAAATTTAAATCTTCTCTATTTAAATAAATAATTTCACCATTTTTATCAATAACTGAGCATCCAACTATAACGTCTTTTATTTCTCCTCCATAAGCTCCTGCATTCATGGTAACAGCTCCCCCAATTGTTCCGGGAATACCACTTGCAAACTCAAAACCTTCAAGTCCTTCATTTATTATAAGTTTTGATAATCTAGATAATAAAATACCAGCCTGAGCTCTTACTTTTGTTCCATTAATTTTTACATCACTAAAATTTTCTGCAATTTTTATAACTACTCCTCTAATTCCTTTATCTCTTACTAATAAATTGCTGCCATTTCCCATTACAAAATAGTCAATATTTCTTTCTCTACAATACTTTAATGCATATACTATCTCATCTATAGAATCCGGAATAACCAAAATATCAGCTGGCCCTCCAATTCTAAAAGATGTATGTTTTTTCATTGGTTCATTTTTAAAAACATTATTTGAATTTATTTTTTCTATTAAATCCATATATATTTGATTTATATCCATTACTTTCAGCTCCTAACATATAAATATTCTCTTGTAAAAATCTATACTTCAAGTTATATATTTTGCAATCAAATCTCTAAAATCTTTTAATTATTATTAATATAGATAATTGTAATAAATCTATAACTAAAAATTATCAGGTCAAAAATAAGTATACCTTTTTGCTATATTAATCTCAATATATATTTATTTCATTCTATTTGCTCTATCTTCTTTCTAGCATCTTCTAATGCCTCATCTACACTTTTCTTACCAAGTAAAGCCATCCTTATCTGACTTTGCAAAATATCATCTATCTTTCTCCATTTAGGATGATTACCTATGCTAATAGAATTTGAAAGAGTTTTTTCAATTTTTTTCATCATTTCATCATTTATATATATATCCCCTATATTCTTTTTAACAGGAAAAACTCCTTGTTTATATAATTCTCTTTGACCTTTTTCATCTGTTAAATATTTTATAAACTTCACACACATTTCTAACTTTTTCTTGTCATTTTGTTTAAATATTCCATAAGCATTTACAATACTAACTGACATTGGTTTTTTTAAAAGTCCTATCGGAAAATTTGCAACATCAAAATTAAAACCTTTACCCCTGCTATTAAGAATTTTTAGCTCATTAATCAACGAAGTTCTGCCTGGATAAACAGCAACATTTTTATCTACAATAAAACTTCTCCAAGCTTCTCTGCTGTTATTTTCTCCAAAATCCTTAGGAGTAACTTTATGAACTAACTTTAAATCTACTAATTTTTTAAGACCCGACCAAGCATTTTTTCCATAAAATCTATACTTATTACTTTTTCTTTCGATTACAGTTGCTCCATCTGACAATATTATTCCCCATATAGTATAATCATTTGGCTTAATATATGAATTAAATCCGTAAATATTTTTCCTACCTTTTTTAGATTTTAAACTCGTTAATTTTTTTAATATCTCTACAAATTCTTCATACGTCCAATTTCCATTCTTTGGTGGCTTCACATTTTGTTTATTAAATAAATCCAAATTGAGAAAAAGAGAATAATTTTCCATACAATAAGGCAAACCCCAAATTTTATTTTTATATTTAACAGCTGAAATAGCCTTAAATTTATAACTTTCTATCTCATCTTGAGTTAAAAAATCATCTAATGGCTCTAATATTCCTTTTGATATGATTTCAAAATCTGCTCCTACAGGAGCAATATCTGGATAGCTATTAGTTTTAATCGCTGTTTCAATTTCTATATATCCATAATCTAAATCAAGCGGTTTAAACTGTATAATTACACCGGGATTTTTTCTTTCAAATTCTTTTATTTTACTCCTCAACCACGAATACTTATAACCCGTAGTAATATCTAGCCTTGGATAATCCCAAATAGTTATTATTCCTCTCCATTCAATATTCCGTTTAAAAGCTTTATCAATTATTTTATCTAACTTGGGTTTCATAAAAAAATACGGAGCAAATAAAATAAACACTATTAAAACTAAACACAAAAATAGGGTAAAAGGCCCATATTTCTTTACTTTCATAGGTACACCTCCTACCCTATATTTATTATTAAATCAAGCTATTTATACATATGTAAACAAAACACACATTTATTATTTTTCATCTCTTAAATATACAAAATAATACAACATGGGAATAATTACTGCTCCACCAATAATGTTCCCTAGAGTAACAGGAATTAAATTATTAAACCAAATATCTCCCCAAGAAATATTTGCTCCTAAATATTTTCCCATAGGTATAAAAAACATATTTGCAACACTATGCTCATATCCCGACACAACAAAAAGCATTATAGGAAACCAACAAGCAAATATCTTTCCTATAATATCTTTTGCCCCAACTGAAAACCATACTGCTAATACAACAATCATATTACACATCACTGCTCTAAATATGGCTTTGCTAAATGTTAATGACGTCTTAGCTGTAGCTATAATAACTACCTTTTCTGCAATTACTCCTGAAAACAAGCCAGTATTAGCAACTAAAAAAACTACAAATATTGAACCTATAAAATTTCCAAAATAAACAATTCCCCAATTTCTAAACATATCTTTAAAACTAAACCTCTTAGCCATTATACCCAAAGTCATCAAGTTATTGCCTGTAAACAATTCAGCTCCAGCCATCACAACAAGCATAAGTCCTACTGGAAATACAGCTGCTCCTAAAAATTTAGCTAAACCAGCATCTTGTACCTTAGCTATAATAGTAATAAAACCAACTGAACCAAAAGCAATATACATACCTGCCAATATAGCTAAAATTAATAGTGAACAAGAATTTGTCATTGCTTTTTTATAGCTTATTTCCAGCATTGTCTGTGCAATTTCTTTTGGTGTAAGCATTTTCTTATCCAATGTTCAATCACCTCTTGTATATGATATTTGACAGCCGATAAATTAATTTTAACATCTTTTATCTTGAAATTTCAACAAAATTATATCAATTCTCAATATTATCTTCAGATAAAATTTTCACACAATATCATCTTTAATCTAATTATCAAAAATGGTGAAAATTTGTATATTTCTCAATTTTAATATAAAATTTAATTATAATATGCTTCTATAAATTCCTTAAAACTGTCTAACTGCCTATCTATCACTATAAAAATCATAAGTTTTCAAAAAAGAAAGCATACCAAAAGGGGCTGAAAATAATGTTAAAAACCTACAATAAAAATCCATACAGCGACTTCCCTGATTTAGAATTTTTATTAAATGAAATATATGATGCTGTAATTATTGCAGATAAAAATGAAAAAATAATCTTCTACAATAAAAACCTTAAAAACATTATAAATATAAAAAATAAAAATATAATAGGAACACAATATCATAAAATTTTTAAAGATTATAGTGAAATCAAAAACTTTATTGAAGAAAAAGACAAAATAGAAAAAGAAATAATGATAGACGGCAAATATATATTATTAAAAAAATTTTTATATAAATCCAAAAATAATAATACATATTACATTTTAATCTTAAAAGATGTAACGCTGCAAGAAGATTCTAAACACCAATTAGAAAAATTAAAAGAAAGTCTGGAAATGATAGAAGAATTATTAGACAATGCCTACTATGGCATGACAATTGTAGATGAAAATGGAAAAATAGTAAAATGGAATTATGAAAAATTTATGGGTATCAAAGAAGAAGATGTTTTAGGCAAATATGTATATGAAGTTATTGATAACACACGACTGCATATTATTGCAAAAACGGGAAAAAAAGAATTATGTCAAATCCAAAAGATACAAGGAAATCATGTTATTACTAGTCGTATACCAATAATTAAAAATGGTAAAATAATTGGTGCAGCTGGAACTATTATTTTCAAAAACTTAGATGAAGTCAAATCACTTGCACAAAAATTAAAATTACTTGAAGATACACTTCATAAATACAAAGGTGAAATTAGCCGAATGTACAGTGCAAAATATTCATTCGATGATATTATAACTCAAGATGAAAAAATGATGTCTGTAATAAAAATTGCAAAAAAAGCTGCAAACACAAATTCAACAATTTTAATCCAAGGAGAAAGCGGAACCGGAAAAGAATTATTTGCTCATGCAATTCACAATGCAAGTCCTAGAAATCATAAAAGTTTTGTAACAATAAACTGTGCAGCTATTCCAAGAGAACTCTTAGAATCGGAATTATTTGGATACGAAAATGGAGCCTTTACCGGTGCTAAAAAATCAGGTAAAATAGGAAAATTTGAACTTGCCAACGGAGGAACTATTTTGCTTGATGAAATAGATTCTATGCCTCTCGACATGCAGGCAAAACTGTTAAGAGTTCTAGAATCCAAAGAATTTGAAAGACTAGGAAGCAATAATCGAATAAACTTAGATGTACGCATTATTGCCTCTACAAATGAAAATCTAGAAGAAGCTATAGAAAAAGGAAAATTTAGAAGGGACTTATACTACAGACTTAATGTCATAAAAATAGAAATCCTTCCTTTAAGAAAAAGAATAAATGATATTCCCTTATTAATTCAACATTTCATTACTAACCTATCAAAAGAACTGAATATAAAACCAAAAACAATTTCTGATGAAGCAATAAAAATTCTTACAATGCACAAATGGCTTGGCAATGTAAGAGAATTAAGAAATGTAATTGAAAGAACTTTAAGTTTAACAACTAGTGATATTATCGAGCCAAAACATCTACCTGAATATCTATTAAAAAATATGCAGTTAGAATCTAAAAAGAAAAAAAATAACTTATCATTAAAAGAAATCATAGCAAAAACAGAAATAGAAATCATAAAAAAAACATTAAAAGACTGTAATGGAAATAAATCCCTCGCGGCTAAAAAATTAGGAATTCACAGAACAGCACTTTATAAAAAAATAAAAAATTACAACTTAGACTTATAAATATATAAAACTTTACATCATAATAATGAAAGTGTAGAAATATATCTACATATTAATTATGCTTGTAGATATTTTTCTACACTTTTTTAGATTTGAATAATCAAGACATCTGTTATATTTTTATAAAAAATCTATAAAAAATGTAGAAAAATTACTACATAATCTTAAATCATAATAATTCTTTTTTATAAGAAACTTTTTTTAAATAGGCTAAATTGCTAAAACTAAAAAAACATTAACAGTTTATCTATCTTGGCATAATAATTGCTCTTATTTTTAGTTTAAAACAATCATATTAATTAAAAATATAAATTTTTAAAGTTCAACTTAATAATTCATATTAAAAATTAACTATTAATAAAATAAAAGATGGGGGGAATTAAAAATGAAAGAAGTTGTAATTGCAGGTGCTGCAAGAACTCCTATTGGAAGCTTTGGAGGCAGCCTAGCACCACTATCAGCAATTGATTTAGGAGTAATAGCTGCAAAAGAAGCTATAAAAAGAGCAGGAATAAAACCAGAAATGATTGATGAAGTATTAATAGGTAATGTACTTTCAGCTGGATTAGGACAGAATCCAGCAAGACAAATAGCATTAAAATCAGGACTACCAGAAACTACACCAGCAATAACAATAAATAAAGTATGTGGTTCTGGTTTAAGAACAGTATCAATGGCAGCACAGTTTATTATGTTAGGAGATGCAGATATCATATTAGCAGGTGGTACAGAAAGTATGAGTAATGCTCCATACCTCATTCCAAAAGCAAGATGGGGACATAGAATGGGTGATGGAAAATTAGTTGATTATATGATTTATGATGGTCTATGGGATATATTTAACAACTATCATATGGGAATAACAGCTGAAAACATAGCACAGCAATGGAATATTTCAAGAGAAGAACAAGATAAGTTCGCACTAGAAAGTCAAAAAAGAGCAGAAAAAGCAATAAAAGAAGGAAGATTTAAAGATGAAATAGTCCCTGTAGAAATACCACAAAGAAAAGGTGAACCTCTAATAGTAGATACAGATGAATACCCAAGATTTGGAACTACTTTAGAAAAACTCTCAAAACTCAAACCAGCTTTTAAAAAGGATGGTACTGTAACAGCTGGAAATGCATCTGGAATAAATGATGGAGCTGCTATGTTAGTTATAATGTCAAAAGAAAAAGCTGATAACTTAGGAATAAAACCTTTGGCAACAATAAAAGCATATTCATCAGCAGCAATAGACCCAAAAATAATGGGATATGGTCCAGTACCTGCAACTAAAAAAGCTTTAGAAAAAGCAAAAATGTCTATAGACGATTTAGATTTAATAGAAGCTAATGAAGCTTTTGCAGCTCAATCATTAGCAGTAATAAAAGATTTAGGATTAAATACAGAAAAAGTAAATGTTAACGGCGGAGCAATTGCACTAGGTCACCCTATCGGAGCATCAGGTGCCAGAATACTAGTTACATTAATATATGAAATGATCAAAAGAAATGCTAAAACTGGTCTAGCTACTCTTTGTATAGGCGGCGGTCAAGGCACAGCTATTATAATTGAAAGATAAAAATGATTTTTTACAACACTTAATATATGGGGGTAGATAATTATGAATAAATTAGTATCAGTAAAAGATGCCATTAATCATATAAAAGACGGAATGACAATCATGATAGGAGGATTTTTAGGAGTAGGAACTCCAGAAAGTTTAGTAGATGCATTAATAGAAAAAGGAGTAAAAGATTTAACAATCATATGTAATGATACAGCATTTCCAGAAGTAGGTATTGGGAAACTCATAGTAAAAAAGATGGTAAAAAAAGTTATAACATCTCATATAGGAACAAATCCTGAAACCGGAAGACAATATAATGAAAAAGAATTAGAAGTAGAATTAGTACCTCAAGGTACATTGGCAGAAAGAATACGCTGCATGGGAGCAGGACTTGGCGGATTTTTAACACCAACAGGCATAGGAACAATAGTAGAAGAAGGAAAAGAAAAAATAACAGTTGAAGGAAGAAAATACATATTAGAACTACCCTTAAAAGCAGATGTAGCACTTATAAAAGGAGAAAAGATAGATAAAAAAGGTAATATATACTATGACAAGGCAGCAAGAAACTTCAATCCCCTTATGGCAATGGCAGCTGACGTAGTAATAGCAGAAGCAGAAGAAATAGTAGAAACAGGAGAAATAGACCCAAATGATGTTATGACACCGGGGATATTTATAGATATGATAGTAAAGGGGGATAAATAAAATGGATAAAAAAGAAATAATAGCTAGGAGAGTAGCAAAAGAA